>JAFNRY010000045.1 GCA_017385345.1 Kiritimatiellia bacterium | reverse complement strand
GGGATTCCGTCGAGAGGGACGAGTTCGCGGGTGAATTCCGCTTCGAGGGGCACGTACACCGGCGAGAGCGAGCCGTCCGGTCCGGTTTGCGACAGGAAGTTCGTCGTACCGGCCGGCTCTTCCCATCCGATCGCCATGATTTTCGTCTCGTCCTTGTGCTCGTATCTTTTCAGCACGGCGGAGAGCCAAAGTCCTTTACGCGGCCCGGGCACGTCGCACGACAGCACGCCGTTGGTGGTGCTTTTGGAAAGTTGCACGAGCCCTTCGCTGTTGGCGGGGAGGTATAGGAATGTCGAACCGGCGAGGGCGGGGCAGGCGGCGATTATCGCTTTCGTTTTTTCGGCCGAGAGGCCGCGGCCTGAATTGGAGAAGCCGTCGAACGTGAAGGAAGCCGCCGTTTCCCCTGCTTCGGGGATGAAATTGGTGGTGAAAACGCGCAGTTCGAAAGATTCGGCGCCATCGCCGCCGGTCCAGCTTACGGCGGCTCTTGTTCCGCGGTATGTTTCCACGGCGGAAATCCGTGGAGCCTCCGCGGCGGAAACCGCCGCGCGGAAGAGCGCGAGCGTCGCCGCGAGCAACGCCCGCTGCGCCGCCGCGGCGACTCTGATTCGGATGTGCACGGGCGGATTATATCAAACTGCGGCCGCGCATACAGTCGTATGCTATAATAAAAACGCAATGAGGATGGCGTTCATATTCATCGACGGCGTGGGCCTGCGGGAGGCGGCGGCGGACAATCCGGTGAACCGGGAGGTCTGCCCGGCGCTCTGCCGCATGATTTCGAAACACTCCCGCCCGATCGACGCCTGCCTCGGCGTGGAAGGCCTGCCGCAATCGGCAACGGGGCAGGGGACGATGTTCACCGGGGTCAACTGTGCGGCCGCGATGGGCCGCCATTGCGAAGGCTTTCCCGGCCCGTCGCTGCGGAAGATAATAGAGGACAACAATCTGTTCCTCCAGTTGCGCCGCAGGGGCAAGACGGTGCGATTCGCCGACGCGTACCTCGTGGATTCGGCGGAGGAGCTCGCTGCGCGTCGCTACAAGTCCGTCACGACGGTCATGGCGCTGACAGCGCCCGAGACGATAGCGACGGCGGAGGATCTTGCGGCCGATCGCGCCGTCATGCAGGATCTCACGCGCGAAACTATCCAGGACCGCTATCCCGACATACCGGTGATAGCGCCGCAGCGCGCAGCCGAACATCTATATTCGATCGCGCGTGGAGCGGACTTCACACTGTTCGAATTTTTCCAGACTGACGTCGCCGGCCACACGGCGGACTATGCCCGCGCCTGCAAGGTGCTGCGCGCATTCGACGCGTTTCTGGCCGCATTTACGCGCCTTGCCGAAACCGCCGGCATGACGATCGTGATGACTTCGGATCACGGCAACGTGGAGACCATAGCCGAGACGGGCCACACGCGCAATCCGGTGCCGTTCATCGTGTGCGGCCCGCGCGAAGAGAGAATCCGCGAAAGCGTTTCCTCTCTTGAAGACGTCACGCCAGCAGTGCTCACGGCGTTCGACGCGCCCTGATCACTTCATCATCAGTTCATAAAGCGCCTTTGTGAAGCGTGCGCCGTCCGGTACGGGCGAACCTTCCGCGACGAGCGCCGCGCCGTAGAGCATTTCCACCGCTTTCGCCCTCTGCTCGCCGTCCATGGCAGCGACCTTTCTGACGAGCGGATGGTCCGCGTTTATTTCGAGAATGCGTTTTTCCTCCGGTACAGGCTCGTTCATGGCGCGCATCATGCGCACCATCGACGGAGACGGCGCGCCGGACTGCGCGACCAGACAGCACGGCGAGCCGTCGAGCCTGGTGGACACGCGCACGTCGGATACTTTTCCGTTGAGTTCCTTCTTGACCGCCTCCATGAAGTCCTTCAATTCGCCGCCGGCCTTTTCGCCGCGCTCCTTTTCCGCTTTTTTCTCTTCGTCGGTGCCGAACTGCACTTCGCCGCGCGCGACGTCCACGAGGGAATGCCCGTCGAATTCGCGGAAGCTTTCCGCGAGGAAGTCGTCAACCGGATCGCAGAAGAGGAGGACGTCGCAGCCGTGTTTGCGCGCCGCCTCGGTCTGCGGCGCGGACCGGGCCGCTTCTTCGCGTTCGGCGCAAATAAAATAGATGTCTTTCTGCCCGGGCGCCATGTCTTTGACGTAGTCTTCCAGGAACGTCTTTTTGCCGGATTCTCCGCGAGCTGTCGGATACTTGACGAGTTTCTTCAGCCTGTCTGCGTTCGTCCAGTCGCCGTAGATGCCTTCTTTCAGAACGGATCCAAACGTCGAATGGAACGAGTCGTATTTCGCGGCGTCCTTCTTTTTCATGTCTTCGAGCACGGACAGGATCTTCGACGTGACCGCCTGTTTGATCTTTTGTATCGTCGTGTCGTCCTGTAGCATTTCGCGCGACACGTTCAGCGGCAGGTCGGACGAATCGACCACGCCCTTGACGAAGCGCAGCCACGGCGGGAGAAGCATCTCCATGTCGTCTCCGATGAAAACGTTGCGCACGTAGAGCGACAGGCCGCGTTTGCGGTCCGGCATGAACAGCTCCATCGTCGCCTTTTTCGGAAGGAAGAGGAGAGCCTTGAATTCGACCTGGCCTTCTCCGGAGAACGGAATCGTTTCGAGCGGGTCCTCCCAGTCGCGTGTCAGATGGCGGTAGAACTCGGCGTATTCCTCCGGCTTGACGTCTTTTTTCGGACGCTTCCACAGCGCCACCATGGTATTGATCGGCTTGGCCTCGTTTTCTTCGCGCCTTTTGCGATCTTCCTCTTTTTCGTCTTTTGCGGGATCGACCCGCGCGAAGCGGATGGGATAGGCGATGAAGTCGGAATATTTTTTGACGAGGTCTTCGACGCGCCACCTTTCGAGCCATTCCTTCTGGTCGTCGCGCATGTGCAGCATGATCGTGGTGCCGAAGCCTTCGCGCTCGCCCTCCTCCACGGTGTAGCCGTCCTGCATGGTCGATTCCCAGACGTAGGCCTTGTCCGAGCCGCGCTTCTTTGTCACCACCCTTACGCGGTCCGCAACCATGAAAGCCGCGTAGAAACCGACGCCGAACTGGCCGATAAGCTCGGGCAGCGCGTCGCCGCCTTTCTCCTTCAGTGCCTGCCGGAAGGCTTTCGTCCCGGAACTCGCGATGGTTCCGAGGCTCTTCTCGAGGTCGTCGGCGTCCATGCCGATGCCGTTGTCCTCCACCGCCATCGTTCCCGCCTTGGAATCGACGCGGATGTCGATGCGCCATTCGGGATTGTCCGCTACGAGTTCTTTTTGCGTCAATCCGAGATATTTGGCCCTGTCTATGGCGTCGGAGGCGTTGGATATCAGCTCGCGCAGAAAGATTTCTTTTTTCGAATACAGCGAATTCACCACGAGGTCGAGCATTTCCGCCATTTCGGCCTTGAACTGGTTTGTTTTCTTTTCCATCTTCCGTTTTCCTTTGTTTCTTGCGCCGGCTCGTTTTGCGCCGGCGCGTCTTTTCAATTGCCGTCGCTGACGGTCTTTCCAGAACGCGGGGACGCGCGTCTGCGCGTCCCCGGCGCGGCGTCCGTCGCCGCATGTTCCGCCGTCCGCCGGTTCATTCCTGCCCGAACTTCAATTCCTCCGTCGTTCCGTTCGACATGACTTTCTCGATTTTGAGACGGATCGATTCGAGTTCCTTCTGCAGGCACAATATGCGCTGGGCGGACAGCAATTTCTATGTAAGTTCTTCCGTCACGGCGCTTTCCAACTGTTGCCGCCTGACTTCGGACATTCAGGAGCTGGGCTATTT
>JAFNRY010000044.1 GCA_017385345.1 Kiritimatiellia bacterium | reverse complement strand
GACGGCACGGGCATGTGCGGCGGCTGCCGCGCCACCGTGGGCGGCGAAACCAAGTTCGTCTGCGTCGATGGGCCGGAGTTCGACGGCCATCTTGTCGATTGGGACGGCATGATGCAGAGAATGGGTGCGTTCAAGCGGCAGGAGCGCGAGGCTTACGATCACGTCTGCAAACTCGCGGAGGCGGTGAAATGACACCGAAAGAAAAACTTTCAATTCCTCCGCAGGCGATGCCGGAGCAGGACGCCGCCGTCCGGCGCGGAAATATGGACGAGGTCGCGCTCGGTTATACGGAAGAGCAGGCGAAACTCGAAGCGTCGAGGTGCCTTCAGTGTCCGGCCAAGCCCTGCATGCAGGGGTGCCCCGTGGCCATCGACATACCCGGTTTTCTCTCCAAGGCCGCAGAAGGCGATTTCGGCGGCGCGCTCGAGATCATACGCAAGAGTTCGCTTCTGCCGGCGGTATGCGGCCGCGTCTGCCCCCAGGAACGCCAATGCCAGAAGTTCTGCACCGTTGGCAAGATGAACAAGGATCCGGAAAAGGCCGTGGCGATCGGCAGGGTGGAAAGATACTGCGCCGACCGCGAGGCCGCCGAAAAAGCGGCCGGGGCGGCGCGTCCGGTCCCGCCGGCCGCGCCCGCATCATCCTCCGCGCCGCGTCGCCAGCGCGTGGCCATCGTCGGTTCGGGGCCGGCGTCGATAACCTGCGCGGCCGATTGCGCGCGCGCCGGATTCGACGTTACCGTGTTCGAGGCTTTGCACAAGCCGGGCGGCGTGCTGGTTTACGGCATACCGGAGTTCCGCCTGCCGAAGGCGATCGTGGCGGCCGAAATCGATTCGCTGCGCGCGCTCGGCGTGAAGTTCGAAATGAACTGCGTCGTCGGCAGAACGCGCAAACTGACGGACTTCCTCGAAAAGGACGGCTTCGACGCCGTGTTTGTCGGCACCGGCGCCGGGCTGCCGCGCTTCATGGGCATAGAAGGCGAAAATCTCACCGGCGTCTTCAGCGCAAACGAGTATCTTACGCGCGCCAATCTCATGAAGGCGTACGACGAGGGCGGGCACGACACGCCGTATTGGCACGGCCGGCGTGTAGCGGTTCTCGGCGGAGGAAACGTCGCCATGGACGCCAGCCGCATGGCTCTTCGCCTCGGCGCCGAGAAGGTGTATCTCGTCTATCGCAGAAGCGAAGAGGAAATGCCGGCGCGCCGCGAGGAGGTGTTCCATGCGCGCGAAGAAGGCGTGGAGTTCATGATGCTTTCGAACGCCAAACGGATAATCGGCGGCGAAGGCGGGCGCGTTTCGGCAATAGAGCTCGTTTCCTACAGCCTCGGCGAACCAGATGCTTCCGGCCGCCGCAGTCCGGTCGAGATACCGGGAAGCGAGCGCCTGTTCGACGTCGATACCGTTGTCGTGGCCATCGGCAACTCGTCCAATCCCCTCGTCCCGGCGACCACTCCCGGGCTCGAAACCGATTCGCGCGGCCGCATAAAGGTCGATCCAGAAACCAACATGACGTCCATAGACGGCGTGTTCGCCGGCGGCGACATCGTTCTTGGCGCGGCTACGGTAATTTTAGCGATGGGCGAAGGTCGCCGCGCCGCCGCAGGCATCGCCAAACGGTGGCAGAGACGGCTTGCACAGATGGACTGACAGCGTCGGCATCGGGCTCCACAGCCTGTAGCGCCGCCCGAACGGCAGCTTCCACTTGTGGAAGCGCCACGCCGAGAGTACGCTGAACTCAAGCCCCTGCGGCGTGAGCCGCCGCCCGGCGAGATAGCGCAGCGCGGCGCCGATGGTCGCGGACGGGCTGAATATTCGGTCTTTCGTCAGTCCAAGCCACATGCCGCCGTCGCCCGACCCGCGGCCGTACGCCGCCAGCCGGTCCGAAGTTTCGCGGAATGTTTCGCTGTTGGTCATGAAGGTGCAGCATGTCGTGCCCGATTCGCGCCAATGGCAGCTACGCGACACTCTGATTTCAACCCGCCTGCTTTCCGGCATTGCGCGCGAATATCTGTCCGGATGGTCGAGCGGCGTTGCGAAATCGACGCCGGGTTCCGCGAGAAAATCCATCATTGCGCGGAATGCGCCGGGCCGGTAGAGGTAGTCGTCTTCGGAGAAGTAGAGGAAGCGCGCCGAGTCCGCGTCGGCCGAGAGGATGGCGTGCTGTTTCATGTAGGTGGCGCGATTGCCTATCGCCGG
>JAFNRY010000043.1 GCA_017385345.1 Kiritimatiellia bacterium | reverse complement strand
GCGAAGCCCCGGTTTCTCGCGCAGAAAGAGCCATGAAAACAGAACGGTGAAAAACGGAGCCGTTTTGTTGAGCGCCATCGCCTCGCCCACCGGGATGTGCGAAAGCGCGTAGAAATTGCCGAATATGCCGGCGGTTCCGGCGACGGAACGCGCGACGAGCAGCCATAGAGCCTTGCGAGCGAACGGGCGGCCGCCTCCGTCGTTTTCCGGCGCGCTGATCCGCGGTTCGCGCGACTTCGCGAAGGCAGCGGCCGCGAGTGCGAGCGCCACCGCGTTGCGGAAAAAGCTTTTCTGGAAACTCGAAACCGGCGCGCCGAAATCGTCGCACAGCCTTACAGCGGCCGCCATGACGGCGAAGCCCGCCGCGCTCGCGAGTATGCAGATCGCGCCTTTGGTTTTCGCCTTCATGCCGGCTGGAACAAAAGCCGCACGAGAAGCGCAGCGGCGGCGCAGGCGGCTATTACCGGCACCGGACCGGCGCGCCGGCTTTTCAGCGCATATGCGGAAAGAACGACAAGCACCGCCGCCACAGGATGCCATTCAACCCCGCCGCCCCCCGAACCGACGGTCCATACGCACATCGACGAAAAAGCCCACAGCGCGTTCAACATCATGGACATCGTCACGGGACGCACAAACGACAGGGCGCCCTGGACGGAACGATTCGCGCGAAACTTCTCGAGAGAACCGAGCACGATGTAAAGGATGATCGCGCCCGGCACGATCAAGGCGAGCGTGGCCGCGAACGCGCAGGCGAACGGAGCGACCGGTCCGGAAAACGCGGCTTCGCCGATGCGATAGCCGAAGAACGTCGCGCTGTTGACTGCCACGGGTCCGGGGGTCATTTGCGTAAGCGCCGTCACGTCGGCGAACTCGCGCGCGGCAAGCTGCAGATACGGCGCCGCCTCCCCGACGAAGTCCCTCATGTACGCGGGAACCAGAACGTAGCCGCCGCCGAACGCCATGAGGCCGTATTTGACGAACAAAAGCGGAAACAGCCAGAAACCCGAAGCGAAAAAGCGCCTCTTCAACAGCGGAACGGCCGCGCCGGCCAGCGCGGCGGTCGCGACGACCGCCGCCGGATTGACCCGCAGCGGACCGATGGCCACCAGCGAAACAGCCAGCACCACCCAGGAGGCGCCTGAATCGACGCAACCCTTCCACGACCTCGCAATCGTGGCAAGCAAAATGCCGGTAAGAGCCGAGCGCAGGCCGAGAAACGCCGCCTCGAGCAGGGAATTGTCGAGCGGAATCGAAGCGTACCCGGCGCTGACGGCGGAAAAGACGGCCACGCTCGGAAGAAACACGCCAGCAAGCGCGGCGGCAGCGCCGGCCCGGCCCGCCACCTTACGACCTATGTAAACCGCGGTATGGCCGGCTATTATACCGGGAACCATCTGAAAAACCGGCAACCGCCCGATCAACTCCCCTTCTTCCGTCCATTTCCGCTTGCGTGAAAAAAATCCGTCCGCGACCGCTATTATCGCATATCCGCCCCCTACCACGCAGAGGGATATGCCGAACATGTCGAGAAAAACCCGCAGGACCTTTTTCATGCTCCGAGCCTCAATGCGAGCATTGCGCAGGCGACGGCATCGTAGAGTCCGTCGTGCCATGTTCGCCCCTGGATTTCCGGAACGCAACCGAGCGCGGCGCAAAGCTCGCCCAGCGTGTAGCTCGGCAGCCCCGGAAGGCGCTTCTTCGCGATTCTCAGCGTATCGATCCACGGCCCCCAGGGCTCGAGCGGCGCGAGACGGGTCAGTATCGTCTTCTCGCAGGCTGTGTTATGCGCCGCGAGCGGACGACCGGCCAGCACAGGATGAAAATCGTCCCATTGATCCATGATCGGCTCGAAATCCGGCGTCTGCGCAGTGCCGAAAAACCACTCGCGCGTCTCGACGATTTCCCCCGCCTTCACGACGGCGGCGCCGAGTTGCCACGGATCGTTGCGCCCGTCGCCGGTGTACGCGGTGGTCTCGAAATCTATCGCCACGAAGTCCGTCACGGCGCCCGCCTGCCCTCCACGGCCTCGACGGCGGCTATCGCCGCCACAGTCTCGCGCACGTCGTGGACGCGCACGGCCGACGCTCCATGCAGGGCGCACCACACGGCAAGTCCTACGCTGCCGCCGAGGATTCCGGCGCCGTCGTCCGGCCCCGATCCCGTGGCCGCGCGCACTATGCGTTTGCGGCTGACGCCCGCGAGAACGCTGCATTTTGCGGAAAGCGGCGGTATGGAACGCAGCAACTCGAGATCGCGCTCCCTCGTCGTGCCGAACCCGACCATCGGATCGACGTACAGAGCGGGGAACCCCCGGAGCGGAGCCCGGCGTTCCGCAAGATGCGCGACATCTTCGATGCTGCCGGCGGGCGCGGCGAGCACGGCGCCGCTTTCTTCGCATATCCGGGCCATTTCGCCCGCAGCCGCGCAATACACCAGATTCACCATCGTCGCGCCGGCTTCGATTGCGCGGATCGCCGTCTCGGGATGGTACGTGTCCACCGATAAAAGCGCTCCGGCTTCCGCGCAAAGCGGCGCTATGGCGGCCAACGGATCCGCGATGCGGCCCCACTCCTCTTTCCAGCCGGCGGCGACGGCTCCGGGCCGCGTCGATTCGCCCCCTACATCGACAATGGACGCGCCTTCCTCGAGCATTGCGGCGGCGCGTTCTACCGCCGCCCCGGCGGACAGAAACCTCCCGCCGTCGGAAAAGGAATCCGGCGTAACGTTGAGAATGCCCATCACCCGGCACCGAAGGCGCTGTCTAGCGGCGTTGCTTTCCATATCCTTCAAAACGAAACGGGGAGGAGCGAGCGCCCCACCCCGTTTCCGTTCATGCGGCCTGCGCCGCCCGGTCAGGCGACCGTGCCGCCGACGGCCTCGATCTTCGCTTTCGCGGCCGCCGAGCACGGAACCTTCACGGTGAACTTCTTGGTGAGTTCGCCGCTTCCGAGAATCTTCACTTTCGGACGCTTGTTGTCCGAGAAGCCCGCCTTGGCGAGAGACTCGACGGTGATTTCCGCGCCGGCTTCGAACTTCTTCTCGAGATCCGAAAGGTTGACACCGAGCGCTTTGGCGTTGAACGCGGCATTGTTGAATCCGCGCTTGGGCAGGCGCCTCACGAGAGGCATCTGGCCGCCTTCGAATCCGAGCTTCTGCTTATGGCCCTTGCGCGCGGCCTGGCCCTTGTGTCCGCGGGTGGACGTTTTGCCCATTCCCGAGCCGCAGCCGCGGCCGACGCGTTTGCGGCGCGTGCGCGCCCCCGGTGTGTTCGTAAGATTGTGAAGTTCCATTGTCTTATCCTTTTTACGCTCTCGCCGCGGCGATTTCCTCGGCCGAACGGAGCTTGAGCAACGCGGCCATCGTGGCCTTGACCACGTTGAGCCTGTTCTTGGATCCGAGAGACTTGCCGACCGCGTCGCGGATGCCGACCGCTTCGAGCACGGGGCGCATTCCGCCGCCGACGATCAGGCCTGTGCCGTCGGGCGCTGGCTTCAGCAGCACGCGGCCGCCGTCGCAGACGCCCTCGACGTCGTGGGGTATCGTCTTGCCGCGCAGGGTGATCTTGCGCATATCCTTGCGCGCGGCCTCCCCGCCCTTGCGTATGGCGTCGGAAACCTCGTTGGCCTTCCCGAAGCCGACCCCGACGCGCCCGTCGTGGTCGCCCACGACGATGACCGCGGAGAAGCTCATGCGGCGGCCGCCCTTCACGGTCTTGGCGCAGCGGTTGATGAACACGGTATGCTCGTCGAGTTCGTCCTGAGCGCCGGCTTCCGCGCGAAAGCTCTTCTGTCATTTTTTCTTTCGATTCGCAAAATTAACTAAAATATGTCTTATATTTGTACCCACAAGTTTAACTAATCCCTTTTTTATGGTTGATAAATGAGAAGAATACTTTTTTTGATTGCTGCTGCGCTGACCGTCAGCCTTGCCCATGCGCAAGAAGTCGGGAACGTTGGAACTAGCGCCCAACTATCAATCATTCCGCGAATTGACCTCAATCCGTACATCGGGTTCAATTCAGATGCCGGTACAGACTTCAGCTTATCGAATTCTTCTCTATATACCTT
>JAFNRY010000042.1 GCA_017385345.1 Kiritimatiellia bacterium | reverse complement strand
GTGGAGACGCGGTACGGGAAAGAGTATTATCCCGCCAGAAAGCCGAATTTGTACAAGTCCAAGGCCGGCGCGCAGGGCGCGCACGAAGCGATACGGCCCACCGACGTCGAGGCGGGGCCGGGGACGCTCGGCCTCGACGCGGCGGAGCAAAAGCTGTATGACCTTGTATGGCGCCGCTTCGTCGCGAGCCAGATGGCCGAGGCGAAGACCACCGTGCGCACGGTCCTGCTGAAGGCGTGCAAAAGCGGCCTTGCGCACGAATACGTGTTTTCTGCAAGCGCGACAGACATAGATTTCGACGGTTTTCTCAAAGTGATGCGGCTTCCGGACAAGAAAAAGGACGAGGACGGCGAAGATGCCGACGGCGACGAAGTGCAGGCTCTGCCCGAACTTTCCGAAGGCGAGGAACTCGCCGCGGTTCGCTGGCTGTCGGACGAGAAGAAGACCAAGGGGCCTGCGCACTATTCCGAGGCGTCTCTCATCAAGACGCTGGAAGAAAACGGTGTCGGCCGCCCTTCGACCTACGCGGCGACGATAGAAACTCTCAAGGCCCGCGAATATGCCAAGACGGAAAAGCGCAAGCTGGTGCCGCTGGAACGCGGGATTCTCGTAAGCGACTGGCTGGTTTCCAAGCTCGATTCCCTTTTCAACGTCGGCTATACGGCACGCATGGAATCGGAGCTGGACGAGGTGGAGAGCGGCGGCGTGACGATGGATGCGATGCTGAGCGCGTTCTACGGAAAGTTCGAGAAGGAGGTGGCCGCCTGCGCCGAGGCCGCGCCAGAGCGGAAGAAAATCGAAGAGGTGTTCGAACTGCTTTCACACGTCCGCGAATGGAAGGCTCCGGTCAAGGCCGGCGGAAGGACGTACGACGACAAAGCGTTTGTCGAGAGCGTCAGGAAGCAGATGGAATCCGGCAAGACCGTCACCGCACGCCAGTACGGTTTTCTCGCAAGGATGGTCCAGTTGTACGCGTCGCAGATACCGGGCGCGGCTGAAAAGATGGCGGAGTGGAAGTCGGAACGGCAGCAGACGCCGGATGCCGGCCCTTCGATCGATCCCGCCGTCGTCAAAGAGTGCTTCGAAGCCTTGAAGAGACTTCCCGGCCAAGCGGAATCGCCGTTTGTCAGAAGTTTGCGCGAGCAGTTCGAGCGCGGTCGGGTTTTGAGCCGACGCCAGGTCGCGGCGCTCGCAAGGATGGTCGGAGAGAAGTGTTCGGACCAGGAATGGTTTTCTGGTCTTGCCGTGAAACTGGCCGGATGGCTGCCCGCCGAAAACGCCGTCGCCCGCGAGGAGCAGGATCCTGCAATCGCCGATCTTCTCGAGGCGATGCGCGGCGTCAAGCAGTGGCGCGACAAGATAAAACGCGGCCGCCGTACGTACGACGACAAGGAGTTCGTCGAGTCCCTCGCCGGCCAGTTCGCGTCGCGCCGCTCTCTTACGGGCAAACAGTCCGCCGCGCTACGCCGCCTGGTCGCGGCGTACAAGAAGCAGATTCCCGGATACTCTGAACTGTCCGCGAAGTACGGGCTCGAAGACGGCGTTTCGAAACGAAGCGGAGGCGATGGCGATGGCGACGGTTCCTGACCGCCGCGTTTCGCTCGACGGCGCGGCGGCCGGATTCAAAACCCATCTTCTCGCAGAGCGCAATGCCTCGGCGTTGACCGTCGAGGCGTACATGGGTGATCTCGGGCAGTTCGCCGCGTGGAAGTGGAAGGGCGGCGTGGAACCTCCGTTTCCGTGGCCGCTGGCGACAAGGGACGATGCGCGCGGGTTTCTCGCCTTTCTTTCCCGCAACGGCCACGGCGCGGTTTCGGTGAGGCGCAAAATCTCGGCGGTCAGGAC
>JAFNRY010000041.1 GCA_017385345.1 Kiritimatiellia bacterium | reverse complement strand
TTCTGCAGCATGCGCGCGCGCCGGCTCCCTTCGCGCACGAGGTGCATGATCCGCCCGCGGTTCACCGACATGACGCCGGTTTCCACCGCGGCGCAGAACGCCGCCAGCGCGAGCGATACGGCCATGACTATGGCGAGAAGGGCGCTCATGCGTCGTCTTCCTCCGTCTTTTCGACCTGCTCGTCGGTTTCCGCCATCAATTCTTCGTCGCTCGCCGTGCCGGGATAGTCGAGCACTTCGAGCCTGACGAGCGTGACGCGCCTTTTGCGCCGCTTGAGAATCGTAGCGCGGCAGCCTTGGGCCTCGATCTCCTGGCCCACGTGCGGTATGCGCTCTGCGTGGAACGCAACCCAGCCCGCGAGCCGGTCGGCGTCCTCCGCTTCGAGCTCCAATCCGATTTCGCGGTTGATTTCGTCGAGCGAGCATCTCGCATCGACGAGCCAGGTGTTGCGCCCTTTGCGGACCATCGCCGGCTCTTCGTCGGCGCCGCGTCCGAAGACGGAAGGCCCCATGACGATTTCCATTATGTCGTTGAGGGTGATCATTCCGGCCGTTCCGCCGTATTCGTCGGTTACGATTGCAAGAGGCTTGCCGGATTTGCGCAGCGTGAAGAGAAGGTCGTCGAGCGTGGCCTGCTCCGGGACGAAAAGCGCGTCCTCCTGCTTGCCTGTGGCCGTGTCGATGACGCCTTCGATGGAATCCGGCGTACGCCTGTAAACCGGGAGGAACCTGTGTTTCGCCTCCTTGAGGCGCTCGCGGCGGACTTCGTCGGGGTAGTCGCAGTCGAAGCCTTCTATATCGACGCGCGGCGTCATTTCGTCGTTGGCGTGTATCGATGAAAGCCTCAGCACGCCGGCGATCATTTCGGCGTCGCCCGGCGCGAAGTCCCCCTTTTCGGCGGCGGTTTCGAGCACGGAGACGAGTTCCGCGTCGGACAGCGCGCGGCGCTCCTCCTCCACGGCGCGCGAGAAGGCCCTGGCCGAGAAGCGAAAGGCCATTGCGAATGGTTTGAGCGCCGCCCGCCAGAAGAGCATGATCCTGGCGCAGGCCGGCGCGAGACGCTCGGCGTGGCGTATGGCGGCGCGCTTCGGCGTTATCTCGCCGAACACGAGCAGCAGCGCCGTAGCCACCGGCGGCGCCGCCACGCCGCCCCACGCGGGGAAGGCGCGGTCGAGCATGATGTAGAGGAGCGTGGCGATGGCGAAGTTGACGAGAGTGTTGCCTACGAGCAGCGTGGAAAGCAGCATCGCCGAATCTTTCGTGCATTTCGCTATCGCCGCCGCCGCCTTGGGGTTGCGCGATTCGATCCGCGAGCGCTGCACTCCAGTCAGCGAAAAGAGAAGCGTCTCCGCCCCGGAAAAGAAGGCGGAGAGCGCGAACAGCCCGGCCAGAGCCGGCGGAAGCCACAATGCCCAGGCTTCCACTTCAATCGACCTTGCGCCTTATCACGCGCTTGGCCTTGCCCTCCGTCCTCGGCAGCGATCCGACCGGGAACACGTCGCCCTTCGGCAGGAATCCCAGCCGTTCGCGCAGGTGCTTCGCGACGGTGTGCCCCGTCACGCCGCTTTCGGCCTCGACGTTGACCGTGACGTCCGTCATGCCGTTGCGCTCTTCGAGGATGATCTGGAATTCGTCTTT
>JAFNRY010000040.1 GCA_017385345.1 Kiritimatiellia bacterium | reverse complement strand
GGTTTTCCACGACGACGACGATGGCGTGGTTTCTCGGCGTCGCCCTGATAGGCTGGACGTGCCTGCAGATCAGGCTTTTGAGGAAGGTCGAGTTCCGCCGCGCCGCCTGACCGCCTCTTCGACCGCGTCGGCCAGTTTTTTCGCGGCGTCCGGCGTCGCAAGAGACTTGATCTTCCTCCCCGTATCTTCTATCTTCGCCGGATTGCGATAGCGCGAGAGCAGCCAGTTCGCGACCGAATCGACGGTCAATTTGGCCTGTGTTCCTTCGTCGGCCGCGCCTATCGAAGCGAACGCCTCCGCATTGAAATGCTGGTGGTTGCGCACCGCCGACGGCAGCGGGACGAGCAGCGAGCATTTGCCGCACGCCGCGAGTTCGAAGCACGTCGAAGCGCCGGCGCGCGCCACCACGACGTCCGCGGAAGCGAAGGCGTTCGCCATTTCGTCCTCGAACGCTTTGACTCTCGAAGGCACTCCGGCCTTTGCGTATGCGGCCATCACCATACCTTCGTCGGCCGCGCCGGTCTGGTGTATGACGTAGAGGGGGCGCTTGCCGGGCGCGTCCATCGCTTCGATCGTCCGGTGGAGCCGCGCGAGGGCTTCGCTTGCGAGAAGATTCACGGCGTGCGCGCCTTGGCTGCCGCCGGTGACGAACACCGTGAAGGCGTTTGTCGGGATAGACGGAAATCTCGTCCCGGATGCGATGCCGGCCCTGACAGGCAGGCCGGTGCAAACCGTTTCCACGCCCGGCAGGAACTCCGAGGTGGACGGAAAGCTGATCGCGACGGTTTCGGCGAAACGCGAAAGGAAATCGACGGCTTTTCCGGGCACGGTGTTGGCTTCGTGGAGCACGACGGGGACGCCGCAGGCCCTGGCCGCCAGGACGGGCGGCAGCGAGGAGTAGCTGCCCATCGCCAGAAGAACGTCCGGCCGCGCTTTGCGCATTTCCTTTCTGCAGCGCAGTATCGAACGGATGTTGGCGAACGCGTTGCCGGCCGACAGCTGCTTGGCGCCGGTCGAAAACACGTTGCCTTTCCAGTTGCGTATCACGCTCGACTCTACGCTTCTGCCGGAATCCCAAACCGTTACGTCGTGTCCGCGCGAGGCGAGTTCCTCGGCCGCCGCGACCCCGGGAAACGCATGGCCGCCGGTCCCGCCGCAGGCCACGATCACGGAAAGTTCTTTTTTGTTGTCCATATGCCGAACCTACCAATCTTTTTCGTTGGGCGGCAGGCGGGCCTTTCTCATTCTGGCGCGCTTGTCGGCCTCGTGTTCATCGTTGCGTTCCTGGGCTTTCCGCAGGACGGCTTCTATATCTTTTTCTTCTTTGCCGTCCTCTCCCCCGGACGCGTCGTCTTTGTCTTGTTCTCCGGGATTCTGCCGGTCTTCATTCTGGTCGTCGCCGCCGTCTTCGTTCTGTTCCTGCTGTTGCCCGTTCTTGTCCTGGTCGCTCCGTCCGTCGTTCTTTTCTTTTTTCTGGTTCTGTCCGGACTGGCCCTGCCCGCCTCCTTGGCTGCCTTTCTGCGGCGGCATCAGTTCGATGATTCTGCGGATCGCATCGAGCGCTTCCTCCTGTTTTGGCGGCAGGATTTCCTTTGTGCATTCTATCTGGAGCTGTTCAAGCTTGGTGGAAAGGGCGGATATTTCCGCCTGTGCTTCGGCGGTGAACGGCGGCATGTTCGTATCGGCCGCCGCCTGCTGCGAATACGCCTGCGCCCATGCCGGGAACTTCGCGCGGAAAGCTCGCGTCCAGTCGAGGGCCTCCGGCTGCCACTGCCGCCCACATTGCGTTTTCGCATCCTGCCAGGCGTTGGACTGGCAGACAAGGTCTTCTTTTATGGAAAGAGGGGGCGTGGCTGCCATCTTGTAGAAACCGGTGAAATCCTGCTCGGCTTCGGCCAAGGGATATCTTGCGCCGGCGTCCAGGTCCCCGGCGAGAGAGGCGGCCTTCGCGGTTTTCTCCCGCGCCGCATCGACGCGTCCCGATATCGTCGCCGCGTCCTCCTTGTTGGTGACCGCCGCGCAGATTGCTTCTTTCACCGGTATCCAGACGTCCGCCAGCCTCGATATT
>JAFNRY010000039.1 GCA_017385345.1 Kiritimatiellia bacterium | reverse complement strand
CGTCGTCCAGCTTCTCGACGATTTCGCCGCCAAACCAGTCGGACAGCCGCAGAAACACGCGTTTCGCCTTTTCGCTGCCCGTCGCCAAATATACGCGCCAGAGCCCGATGAGTATTTTATTAAGGGTGTATATCGGCTCGAAATAGCCGTTGATGAACGCGCAGTATTCGCTCTTCGCGTCGAAACGCAGCTCTATCTTCCCGGACTGTATCTCGGAAAAGACCTTCCTGCCGTTCTTGACGGCGAGCGCGTAGCCGTCTCCGTGCGCGTTCTGCACCGCCTCGAGTTCGTCCACGATATAGAGGATCCGCCGCTTCAACTCCTCGTCGCCAGTCGCTTCGACGGTCATCGACGCGCCCGCCAGATAGAAGCCGAGGATGTGCCCTGCTAGGTCGAGCCAGTATTTCGGGCTTTCCCAGCCGTTGTACGGCTGCGCCTTCGGCTCCAGCCCGGCCTCGCTGCGGAAGCGGCTGAGCATCCGGTCCGGTTCGAGCCTCAGCAAATAGCGGCGGTTCTGATCCTGCTGGATCTGCAGCGGCCCGCCGGTCAAACGTATTCTGGAAAGCGGGAACAGACATTCTTTCGGCGCGGGCGCCGCGCCCTGCGCCGCCGCCTGCGCTGCGATTGCCAGCGCGAACGCCGCGGACAGAACGGACCCGGCGAAACGGATCCTCCTCTTCGTGCCATTTGCTCTCGTTGCATTCCTCATTGGTTTTCCTTTCCTGTTTTGTGTTTATGCAATCTGCGCATGCGCGTTCCGGCGCACGGACGTCTCATTCGATCCTCAACTGGAAGAAACCGGCGTTTACGCCCTGCCCGCGCTGCACGGCGTATTCTTCGACAGGCAACGTCGCGCCGAGATCCTCCGTCTCCGCTTCGCCGACCTCCAGCGCCTCCAGCGTCGCAGCCTTCAGCAGTTTCACGGAACCGTTCACTTTGTGCGAGGTTTTCCGCACGCCGTGCTGCGAAAGCCCTGCGCCTATCACGATGCGCCCGGCGTTGTCGAAAGAAATAGATGTGACAGCCAGTTCGATCTCCGGCTCCGGCTCCGGCGGAACGTTCGCCAGATAGCAGCTGTACAGCGCCTTTTCAGTTGCGCCGGGGTCGGCGAAAAAGGCGACGGCAGCCTGCCGCCCTTCGGCGGTGTCGAGAAGGCCGTTCATCCACTCCACGGCCTTCGCGTCGGTTCCGAACGCGCCGGCCATTGCGGCGGCGTACTGCGCCCCGGACGAGAAATACGGCTTCCATTGCGATGCTTCCGTCACAATCGATCCGAATTCGAGCGCCACGAAGCCGGCGCCGTTTCCGTCGCATACTTTATCGTACCAGGACGCATCGACATGCCCGGTCTGCACGATATCGCCGTCGATGTCGTACAAGAGAATGTCCACGGCACCGTTGGTAATCTTTGCATCCGGCCACATCTCAGACTTCGCCAGTTTCACCGCGCCGGCGGCGGGAATCGACAAACCGTCCGCAAGCGTCAGATCGAGCGACGGCGCCTTGCCGGGCTTCGCGCAGGTTACGCGCACTCCGGCAAGGCTGATCGATTCGTTTGCGAGTAGGTTGGTGAGAACGATGTACTCCGAGCCGTCTCCGCCGCCGTCCGCCGTGCTGCTCATCACCTCGGCGATGCGCAGACCGCGGCTTGCGGCGGACGGGACCGCAATGTCCACGCTTTCAAGCGCGCTCCACTCGCCGGATCCGGAAAGCAGACGCGCGCGGATCGAAGCGCCCTCCTCCGGAATCTCTATCGCCTGATCGCCGTATTCCTGCGCGGCGGCGTCCACCTCACCGCCGACGCTGCGCGGATCGGTGCCATCGAGCGTGTAGTAGATGATTCCGGCGGATTCGCTTGCGAGCGTTATGCGACTGTTGCCGCTGTTGCGCATGCCGCCGTAAACGCACTCCCCGGCGATGTTCCGGGCGCGCGGCGCGTCAACGGACGGATACCATCCGAGGCTGCGGTACTGGCCGATGAAAGGCGTCATCTGGTTTTGAATAAACACAAGCCCCTTGTTGCAGGCGTTCGTCCACGTCGCCGGATTTCTGTTGGAGGGATCGCCCCACCGCGCGGATTCGCAGGATATGGCGTCGCCAAGCTCGTCCATGCGGGAGCAGAAGCGCCGCTGCTGCGCCTCTACGGTCATCGCGCCGTCCTCCTTTATGAAGTGGCGGAATACAAGGTCCGCGACGAGCATCCTGTACTCCGGGTTGCCCTCGAGCTTGTAGTGCATCTCCGCCGGGTTGAAGTTGGCGAGAGCCCTGAAATTGGCATGCCCTTCTTCCGTACCCCACCAGAAACAACCGAAGT
>JAFNRY010000038.1 GCA_017385345.1 Kiritimatiellia bacterium | reverse complement strand
GGAGTTTCCTCCTGAATGAAACATTCAGGTTCGACGGGAGCGTTCGCGTTCGCGGCCGCGAACGCTCCATACACATCCTTTTCAGTGCCGGCGTACGAGGCGAAAATTTCCGGAAGAGAGCAGCAACCTGCTTCTTCGGCCTCTTCGGTCAAGACTCCTGGCCTCATGAACAAATCGAGCATGGCTGACATTTTGGAGCCGCGCGCGACAGGGCGTCCGACAAAAAGCCAGTCGCGAATGCCTGGCATCCAGAGCGTCCATTTTTCGCACGGAAAGGAGTTCGTCGCCTTCTTAAACTCGGCGATATTCATTTTGTGAACGTCTATCGACCAGACGAAAACGCCTCGTTCGCCGGTTTTTCCGGCAAATGCGCGCAATTCTTCCGCCGTATGCGGTCCGGTGGCGAAGACTATATCGTATCGAGTTTCGGGTGCTGCGCCTTTTGCATCGGCCGTGTCCACATCCAATCCGGCATTCGAGAACGAATCTTTGAAATTCTGCGATTCCAAGTCGGCGAGGAAAACTCTCGCCGCGTCGGGTTTCACTGCTAACGGTATGAATACTGAAGCGGTTTCCACTGCCCGGAGTCTGGGAAGGGGCTTTTCTTCTATCGGTTTGCGCGTGTTAAAGGCGTCTGCGGAAATCAAAGCCGTAACAAGCGCAATGGAGAGGACGGTAGCAAAAGCAAGACCTTTGGCGAACGCGCCCGCAATAGTCCCACCTCCCTCGTGGCGGATTCTGAACAGCTTAGCTTCCCTGGACTTGACCTCGATCGTTTTTCGCATTTTTGTGACGCATGCCGCGACGACTCCGCGACGTTTGGCGACTGCCAACGCCGCGCGGGCGCCTAACCCGCCGTCTCCGTTTGCCAGCCAATCGCTGAACACATCTTCGAGTCCTGTAGCATCGCGCACCTGCTTTATCGCGTCGCATTCAAGCAGGTCGGACATCACCGGACGGAAGTTTTCCGTGTACGGGCCTACGACGGTCGGCTTCCCGCAGATGCACGGCTCTATCATATTCTGGCTTCCATGCGCGCACAGAGACTTGCCGACGAATACGAAGTCCGCAATTCCATAAAGGCCGGCGAGTTCTCCGGTCGTGTCCGCGAGGAAGACGGTCTCTCCATTGTCGCCTTTTATCATCGCGGTCGAGCGGCGCACACATTTGAAACCTGCTTTCAGAATATTTTCCTCGACTGGATCCGCCTTCTCAAAATGCCGCGGAGCGATTACCAGAACCGGCATTTTCACATCGCCGCGAGCTTTTGCCTCGTTGAGCAGCCTCTTGTACGCTTTCAGCAAGATTTCATCCTCGCCAGGCCAGGTGGAACCTCCGACTATGAGTTTCGCACCTTCCGGCGCGCCGTATCCGGCGATCCAGTCGCGCAGTTGCGCCTCTTTCTCCGGATTGCGCGAGGCGGCGTCGAATTTGAAACTGCCGGAGATTTCCGTTTTGGCGGAATCCGCTCCAGCCGCGAGAAGCCTGTCGCGATCGAGCGTGCTTTGGGCGAATATGCGATCGAAAGAGCGAAGGACGCTTTTGAAGAAGAATCGTGCGGATTTGTATCTCGGGGCGCTTCTGTCACTGACTCGGGCGTTGGCGAGGAAAAGAGGCACTCCCTCCTTGGCGGCCCTGAATATGAATTCAGGCCACAGTTCGCTTTCGACGAGAACGACGGCTCTCGGACGGATTCTCGCAAAAGCGGCTTTCACAAACGTCGGAAAATCGAGCGGATTGTATATGAGTCTATCGCCTTCGGTTAGCGTCCGTTCCGCAGAGATTCGTCCTGTGGAGCTTGTCGTGGAAAAGCAAAAACGAACCGAAGGCTCCGCCTTGCGCCATTCGCGCATTATTTGCGCCGCAACTTGAACTTCGCCGACCGATACGGCGTGTATCCACACAAAACCGTTGTTCCGACTCTGCGCGTCTTTTCCGTTGCGCGCCGGAAGAGGGAATCCGGCCGGATACAGCCCGAAGCGTTCGCCGAAATGGGCCGCGTAGCCGCCGCGCCGTATCATGCGCATGAGAAACCCCGGCAACATTGCCGGGAAGGCAAGGGAAAAGAGCAGAATGTACAAGATTCGTTTCAATGTTTTACAGCTCCGTTCCGGGCGGGATGCTGGTCTTGATTCCGGTGCCGCAGGAAATGATGCAATCTTCGCCTATTTCAACGGCTGGCATCGTGGAAGCGTTTGCGAAAAACGAAACGCGGTCGCCAACCTTGACCCGCGCCGCTATTGCGGAACCCGGGCCGAGGTTGACGAATTCGCCGACGCTTGCATCGTGTCCTACAATGCTCTTAGCCCCAACGAGCGTGAACATGCCAAGCGTCGCGCCAACTTGCACCACGGCGCCGGACGCTATGTAAACTCCATGTTCGAGTTCGGTGGTTGGCGAAACTTGGGCCGAGGGGTCGATGATGGCCGGAAAGTCGTGCCCGCGCAGTCTGCGGTATATGTCGGCCCTCTTCCTATTGTTGCCGATTGCCACGAACACCGAAGCTCCAGGATGGTCTTTGGACGCCTCCTCGACAGTGCCCAGAATCGGATAGCCCTCGTAATTGCCGCCTTTCACCCATTTCGGATTGTCGTCCGCATAGCCGATAATGCGCCATGCGGGGATCTGGAATGCAGCGTTTATGCGTTCAACGGTACATATCGCCTCGCGGCCGAAGCCGCCAGCTCCCACGATGAACAGATCTCTCATTTTCCCCTCCATTTTTGCCGTTTGACCGCCATAGTGCGCGTTTCCGACTTTTGCTCTCGATGGATGCGGTCCCTCTTTCGAGTATGCAGACTACTCCGACACAGCATCGAGCGAATCAATGTCTATTTGTCCGGAGAATACTTTTTTCACCGGGCCGGACAGCCAGATTTCGCAGAACCCGTCGCCGTCGCGCCTGCCGTCCACCGTCAGTTCGTAGCCGGCGACCGTTGCCACTTTGACCGGGAATTCGAGACCGTAGTCCCTTACG
>JAFNRY010000037.1 GCA_017385345.1 Kiritimatiellia bacterium | reverse complement strand
CGAACGATTGGAAAGTTGTAATATCTAGTGACGCAGTTTCAAACAAGGAGGAACCATGCCGATCAACGAGAAAGAAAAGGCGCCGCCACCACGGACAACGGCTGCGAGGTCTCGCACCAGAAAGCCCTCGAACGCATCCTCGGATGCCCCGTCTACTACACGAGGGCATACGCCTCCTACGAAAAAGGCGCGGTCGAGAACGTCAACCGCATCATCCGGCGCTGGTTCCCAAAGGGCACGGACTTCTCGAAAGTCCCGCGCGAGGACATCCTTGCCGTGGAATCCATCGTCAACTCAATCCACAGACTGTCGCTCAAAGGAGCTTCCGCACATGAATATCATTCACGTCTGGCCAAGGCGGCTTGAGAATTTCCTGCGTCACTTCACTTGCAATTCACCCAATGTCACAGGGGGCACCGCCTAGCCATTATACCAAGCGTTTTTCGATGGAAAGACGCGATTGTTCGGCTATTTTAAAGTTGCACTTTAAATCAGCCGAAGTTTTTTGGTATAATACGCGCGAAGAGAGACGAGGAGAAACATCATGATACAGCGAAATGCGGCGGAATATGTTGCCAGAATGGCGAAAAGCTTTCCGGTAGTTTCCATCACGGGCCCGCGCCAGTCTGGCAAGACAACGCTTGCGCGGACTATGTTTCCCGACTACGAATATCTCAACCTCGAAAACCCAGACACGATGCATGAGGCGACCGCCGATGGCGCATCGTTCTTCCGCAACCATCCCACGCCGCTCATTCTTGACGAAGTGCAGCGCATGCCAGAACTTCTCAGCCGGATACAGGTCATGGTGGACGAGAAGCCGAGCCAAAAGGGAATGTTCATCCTTACCGGATCGCAGCAGCCGCGACTCAAGGAAGGACTTTCGCAGTCTCTCGCCGGACGCGTCGCAATTGCAACTTTGCTTCCCCTCTCCATAGCCGAACTCGAAGGAGCGGAGATGGAGCAGACGCGGGAATCGTACATGCACAATGGATTCATGCCACGGCTTTACAATGAAGGGATTGCGCCGTTCGACGTGTACGAAAACTATCTTGCAACTTACGTCGAGCGAGACGTAAACCAGATTGCAAACATCAAAAACCGACGCGAGTTCGATATGTTCCTCCGCGTTCTCGCCGGGCGCGCCGGACAGCTCGTAAACTTCCAGTCCATAGCAAACGACATCGGCGTAAGCGTACCCACCGTCAAGAACTGGATTTCCGTCCTTGAGGCCTGCTTCATAATAACTACGCTCCCATGCTACTACAGGAACTTCGGCAAGCGTTTCGTGAAAGCACCCAAAATCTATTTCACCGACGTAGGAATGCTGACGCACCTTCTTGGAATCCGCGAGGAATCCCAGATTGTCCGAGATCCGCTTTTCGGCGCAATCTTCGAGAACATGGTCGTCATGGAGGCGTTCAAGGCAAAGCTGAATAGAGGCCTTCCGCCGGATATGTATTTCATACGCGACAGAAGCGGAACGGAGGTTGATCTTGTCGCGGAACAGGGAAGGAAACTCCATCTCTTCGAGATAAAGGCCTCTGCCAGCTATTCCGCTGATTTCACCAAAAACATGGACAAGCTGGCGAAGGACATTCCCGACATTGCGAGCCGGAACGTCATATACTCCGGCGACGACCTGCCAAACGGCAAAACCGCAGGCTATTTCAACTTCAAGAGCATTGAACGCTTGATGAAAGAACTCTCGTTGCTGTAATGTCATTTGTCCTTCAAGATCGATCTTCCGGCGAAGTGCCAGTTGCCGGAAGTGATTCCAGTCGGAACGCATGGCCGCATGATCCACCGCCCTCCGGCGTGGGCATAGTCGCGTTCTCATCCCTCGCCCACCTTGGCGGGGACAGACCCTCCGCCACTCCGCCTCCGTCTGTTTCAGCGCCAGCCCGGAAACAGCCACCTCGCGGGGCCTCTACCAGATT
>JAFNRY010000036.1 GCA_017385345.1 Kiritimatiellia bacterium | reverse complement strand
GTGAATCTCAACGACGGGACTATCGAGGGCATCCGCCACAAGACGCTTCCCGCCTTTTCGGTGCAGTACCATCCCGAATCCTGCCCCGGTCCGCACGACAGCGCGTATCTTTTCGCGGCGTTTCGCAAATGCATTGAGGGGCAAAGGCTATGAAGAGAACAGTCAAATACGTGTTCATAACTGGCGGCGTGGTAAGCTCGCTCGGCAAGGGCGTAACGAGCGCCTCGCTCGCGCTGCTGCTCAAGAGCAGAGGCTACAGGGTGTTCATGCAGAAGCTTGACCCGTACCTGAACGTAGACCCCGGCACGATGTCGCCGTACCAGCATGGCGAGGTGTTCGTCACGGACGACGGGGCCGAGACGGACCTCGACCTGGGCCACTACGAACGGTTCGCCGGCGTCACCTGCACCAAGGCGAGCAACTTCACGTCCGGGCGAATCTATTCCGCGGTTCTGGCGCGCGAACGCGCGGGCGGATACCTCGGCGGAACTGTACAGGTCGTGCCGCATATAACGGACGAAATCAAGGCGGCGATGCGCTCCGCAGGCGAGCACGATTGCGAAATCGTTCTTTGCGAAATTGGCGGCGTCTCCGGCGACATAGAGAGCCTGCCGTTCCTTGAGGCCGCGAGGCAGTTCAGGTTCGAGGTCGGGCCGGAAAACACGTGCTTCGTGCATCTTACGCTCGTTCCGTATCTCAAGGCCGCAGGGGAATTGAAGACGAAACCGTCGCAGCACTCCGTTGGACAGCTCCGCGCTATCGGCATCATTCCGGACATACTCGTCTGCCGCACGGAGACGACGATTCCGGAGGAGCATCTGCAAAAACTCGCCCTTTTCTGCAACGTGCGGCGGGAATGCGTAATCGAGGAAAGGGACGTATCCGGCAGCGTTTACGCCGTGCCGCGCGAGTTGCGGGACCAGCGCCTCGACGAACAGGTGTTGAAGCAGCTGCACCTTCCGCTGAATCCGATAAAGCACACGGCATGGGATACGCTCGTCAGGAAAGCGACAAAGCCGAAGAGGACTTGCCGCATCGCCCTTGTCGGCAAATACACCGTCGTCCGCG
The DNA here is from genome assembly GCA_017385345.1 of Kiritimatiellia bacterium. Classification (GTDB taxonomy): domain Bacteria; phylum Verrucomicrobiota; class Kiritimatiellia; order RFP12; family UBA1067; genus UBA1067. The sequence continues at coordinate 1,380 of JAFNRY010000036.1, read as the reverse complement.
ACGCATATAAATCCATCTACGAAGCGCTCCAGCACGCCGGAATGGCGAAAAATTGCAAAGTCGAAGTCGTGCCGGTCGAGGCCGGGGAGCTGGCGCGCGGGACGCGCGTCCTTGCGTCGGCGGACGGCATCATAGTGCCCGGCGGATTTGGTTCGCGCGGCGTCGAAGGGAAGATCGCTGCGATACGCTATGCGCGTGAAAACGGAATCCCGTTCCTCGGCATCTGCCTTGGAATGCAGTGTGCGGCAATCGAATACGCCCGCGACGTCCTCGGATGGAAGGACGCGAACTCGACGGAGTTCGACAGCGGCACGTCTCACCCCGTGATCGACTTGATGGATGAGCAGCGCGGCGTCGTGCAGAAGGGCGGCACGATGCGGCTGGGCGCGTATCCATGCATCCTTGCGAAAGGTTCGCTCGCCGCAAAACTTTACAAGGCGACCGCGATTTCAGAGCGTCATCGCCACCGCTACGAGTTCGCGAACGGCACGGAAACACAGGCCGTGCTTTCCGCCGCAGGACTCCGCGTCGGCGGCGTTTCGCCGGACGGAAGGCTCGTCGAAACCGTGGAACTTGCGCAGACGGAACATCCATACTTCATCGCCTGCCAGTTCCACCCGGAGTTCAAGTCGCGCCCGACGGCGCCGCATCCGCTATTTACCGGCCTCGTCGCGGCGGCGCTCGAACGCAAGGCTTTGAGAGGTGAAAACAAACAATGCGCAAAGATATAAAGAAAATCCTGATAATCGGGTCGGGGCCGATTGTCATCGGCCAGGGGTGCGAATTCGACTATTCCGGCTGCCAGGCGGCAAAGGCGCTGCGAAAGGCGGGGTACAAGACGGTTGTCGTGAACTCGAATCCGGCTACTGTGATGACCGATCTGGAAATGGCGGACAGGACGTACATTGAACCGCTCGTGCCGGAATCGGTGGCGGCGGTGATTCGCCGGGAAAGACCCGACGCCATTCTTCCAACGCTTGGCGGACAGACCGCGCTCAATCTGGCGATGGAGCTGAAGCGCGCCGGCGTGCTTGACGAATGCGGCGTCGAGATGATCGGCGCGGACGCGGCGGCGATAGAGCGCGCCGAAGACCGGAATCTTTTCAAGACTGCGATGAAGTCGCTCGGGCTGGACATGGCCAAGTCCGCCAGCGCCCACACGATGGAAGAGGCGGAGGCCGCGGCCGTGGAGATAGGCTCGTGGCCGCTTGTTGTCAGGCCCGGTTTCACGCTGGGAGGGACCGGCGGCGGCATCGCGCACGACATGGCCGAATTCCGGCAGATCGTCGAAAGGGGGCTCGAAGCGTCGCTCAACAGCGAGGTTTTGGTGGAGGAGCATGATGCACGTTGTTGTAGTCCGGTCCAGAAGTTCGGATACTG
>JAFNRY010000345.1 GCA_017385345.1 Kiritimatiellia bacterium | reverse complement strand
CGGCGAACCCCACTGCCCGGTGTGCGGCGAGCCGGTCGGCAGCCAGATGCCCCAGCAGATGGTCGACGCGCTCCTGAAGTACCCGCAGGGCGCGCGCTTCCAGGTGCTCGCGCCCGTCGTCGACGGCAAGAAAGGCGAATTCAAGGAGCTGCTGGCCTCGCTGGCGGCCGATGGCTACGCTCGCGCACTCGTCGACGGCGAAACCGTGCGTCTGCCGGGCGACGTCCCCCTCAAGAAGCAGAACAAGCACTCGATCGCCGTGGTCGTCGACCGGCTCGCCGTCAAACCGCAAGCGCGTCAGCGTCTGACGGACTCGGTGGAGACGGCGCTTCGCCTGTCGGGCGGGCGGATGATCGCCGACTTCATCGACCTCGACGCCGACGATCCGCGCCGCCGCCAGCCGTTCTCCGAGAACCGCGCCTGCCCCAATGGCCACCCGTACAGCGCCGGCGAAATCGAGCCGCGCACCTTCTCGTTCAACGCTCCGTACGGCGCCTGCCCGGCCTGCTCCGGCATCGGCTATAAACTGGAAATCGACCCCGAGCTCGTCGTGCCCGACCCGAACAGGACGCTGCGCGAAGGCGCCATCGAGCCTTGGGCGCAGAACAAGACCGCTGCGGAATACTATGGGCACTTGCTCGAAGGCCTGGCCGGCGAACTCGGCTTCTCTCTGGACGCCCCATGGAAAGACCTGCCCAAGAAAGCGCGCGACGCCGTTCTCTATGGCCACGACTTCAGGGTCAACGTGTCCTACCGCAACCGGTGGGGGCGCCTGCGCGAATACAGCACCGGTTTCGAAGGCGTCGTCAGGACGCTCCAACGCCGCCGCAAGGAAACCGAATCCGACTCGATGCGCGAATACTACGAGTCCTACATGCGCCAGGTGCCCTGCGAAGCGTGCCACGGCAAAAGGCTCAAGCCGGAAGTGCTCGCCGTGACCGTTAAGGGCAAATCCATCGCCGACGTGTGCGACATGCCCGTCTCGAAAGAGCTGGAATGGGCATCCGGCTTGCAGCTGGCAGGCTCCGCCCGCCAGATCGCCGGCGAAGTCCTCAAAGAGATCGTCGCGCGCCTGCGGTTCCTGCACGACGTCGGCCTCGACTACCTGACCCTGTCGCGATCGGCCGCGACGCTCTCCGGCGGGGAAGCGCAGCGTATCCGCCTGGCCACGCAAATCGGCTCCGGCCTCGTCGGCGTTATGTACGTCCTCGACGAACCCTCCATCGGCCTGCACCAGCGCGACAACGACCGCATGATCGCCACCCTCCAGCGCCTGCGCGACCTGGGCAACACCCTCATCGTCGTCGAGCACGACCAGGAGACCATCGAAAAAGCCGACTGGCTCGTCGACGTGGGACCCGGTGCCGGAGAGAACGGCGGACGCATCGTCTACTCCGGGCCGGCGAAAGGAATCACCGCCGCGTCCGCGTCCATCACCGGCGACTACCTCGCTGGACGGCGCCGCATCGACGTGCCGAAGAAACGGCGGCACGCCGACCAGTCCCGCATGCTGCGCGTCATCGGCGCCCGCGAGAACAACCTGCGCGGAATCGACGTCGGCATCCCGCTGGGAACCCTGACGCTGATCACCGGTGTCTCCGGCTCCGGCAAATCCACGCTCGTCGATGATATCCTGTACCCGGCGCTCGCCGATCGGCTCAACGGCGCGCGCATCGTGCCCGGCAAGCACACGCGCGTCGAGGGCATCGAGAACGTCGACAAAGTCGTCCACGTCGACCAGAACCCCATCGGCCGCACGCCACGTTCCAACCCGGCCACGTACACCGGCGTCTGGGACAAGATCCGCCAGCTGTTCGCCAAGACCCCCGAAGCGCAGGTCCGTGGATACGGGCCGGGACGGTTCTCCTTCAACGTCAAAGGCGGCCGGTGCGAGGCGTGCCACGGCGACGGAACGATCAAGATCGAGATGAACTTCCTGCCGGACGTGTACGTCCGGTGCGAGGCGTGCCACGGCAAACGCTATAACCGCGAAACGCTGGAGGTGCTGTACGACGGCAAGAGCGTTTCCGACGTGCTCGACATGCCAATCGCCGAAGCGGCCCGTTTCTTCAAGGCGCACCCGTCGATCTCCCGGTACCTGGA
>JAFNRY010000344.1 GCA_017385345.1 Kiritimatiellia bacterium | reverse complement strand
GCGAAGGTTTCGCGGTACTTCGCGTCCCCGCCGGTCTTCGCCTCTTCGAGGGCCTTCGATATCTCCGCGCGCAATCCGAGATCGGCCGGCCTGAGCAGTATGACCGCCAGCGTCGCGAGCCGGTCGCTGCTGTAGCGCTCCGGATGCTCCTCGTACTCCCTGCGCATGTCGGCCGGAGATACGCGCACCGACTTCTCGATCTCGTTCCAGCGCATAGCCGAAATGACGAGATCCTCCTTTATGCGCTTGCGCCAGTCCGCGTAGGCGAGCCTGTCCTTTGCGAGTGCGGCGAGCAGCTTGTTCCTGTCGCCGCCGAAGGAGTTCATCGTCACCGAGCGGACCCTGTCGTCCACGACCCAGTCCTGCATCGTGACCTTGGCGGCCTCGGCCGCCTTGAGCACGAGCCTGCGCTCTGCGAGGCGCCTTGCGGTCTTTTCGAAAGCGTCGCGGCCCGAAAGGCCGGAGCGCGCCATTTCGGCCGAGACTTCGCTTTTGAGGATCGTCTCGGAGCCTACGGTGGCGGCGACGCCGTCGATTTCGACGGCCTCGCCGGCGCCGGCGGCGCAGAACGCGGCGCACGCCGCCGCCACCGCCGCAATCTTCATTCCGTGCATATGTGAGTCTCCGGCCCTGGCTGGCTTCAGAGCATGGCCGCGATGGCCGCGCCGACCATCGGGGCGTCTTCCACCTGCGGGGTGATTTCGTAGTGGATGTTGCGACTGCGCACGAGCAATTCGTCGAGCTCGCGCCTTACCGACGCGTCGAACGGGACGGCCTTCGTCTTGTAGTACGTCGAGCCGTCGGCGTTGATCGCGACCGGGGCGGACGAATCGGCCCCGCCGCCGGTCTTTATGGCGAACGCCGCCAGATGCACGGCGGTCAGCGCCGCGGCGCGTTCGAACACGGGAAGCGCGAGCCGCCGCGCCATCTGCGCGTCGGACGGATCGCCGAACACGGAATCGAGGGGGTTGCTCCGCCCGGGCTTGGCGAACTTCGCGCAGAAGTTGTCGAGATCCATCGTTTCGAGCTGGCCGACGCCGCCGACGGCCGACGCCGCCTGCGCGGAGAACATCCCGGCCTTCGCCGCCGCCTTGAATATCTCCAGCCCTATGGCGCCGAGATACGCGCCCGCGATCATCTTCTCGAACCGCGAGTTTCCGGGATTGCCGCTCTTCGCGTCCACCGCCATGTCGAACTCGCTCTGCTCGATCTTCGAAAAGTTCCCCGACTCGGCGTTGATTATCATCGACCCCTCGCCGGCCGCGGACCCGAGCTTCCCGATGTTGGCGCATTTCTCGACGTACGCGCAGTTGGTCCCGGTTCCGAGGATGAAACCGACGTACGACGAATACGTCTTCGCCCCTTCCGTGGCCTTCGCCGCCAGCAGCGTCGCCACGGTATCGTTCACGATCGCGATCTCCCCGCCGCCGAGCCTCGCGAGCAGTTCGCGCCCGACGTGCTGCCCGACGATCCCGGGCGCGGATATGTTCTTCGTCCACCTGACGAGCCTGGCGTCGAGGTCGCGCGTCGCCTCCGCCGGGTAGGAGAAGCACCAGCCGATCTTGGAGACCGTCGCCATCGGCCTGAGCCGCGCGATTTCGTCCGCGAACGCCTTGTAGAACTCCTCGACGCCGACTTCGCCCTTGGTTCCGGGCATCGGCCTGTTCTCGCGGAAATCGATCTTCGGAGGGATTTCGACTATAGCGCCGCGGAAGTTCGTGCCGCCGGCGTCCAGGACCGCCACTTTCGCGCCCTCTTTCGCCCGGCCTTCGACCCCCACGAACGTGGGAATCATCATGAGCGACGATTCCTCGCCCTTCAGACCCTTCTCCATCTCCGACAGGAATTCGGTCACTAAAGCCTGCCTGTTGAGTTCGGCCGCCGCGGTGAAGCCGTGTTCCCGCAGAAAATCTTCAGGTGTCGTCATCTGCCAATCCTTTCGCGATGGTTGTCCATTCCTCGACGGAGAGGTCCTCCGCCCTCGCCTTCGATTCTATCAAATCCTTGAATATGCTGCCAAGTTGCTTGCGGCGGTGGGCAAAAGCGCGCTTGGTGACGCTTCTGAACGCGGCGCGCTCCTTTTCGCCCATTTGCGCGTTGCGGCCGTGGCGCACGAGCGAAACGACGCTCGAACCGACCTCCGGCCGCGGCCAGAAGCAGCTTGCGGAGACCTTGCGCACTATCTTCGCGTCGTAGTCGAGCTGGACCCACACGCCGGCCAGGGAGCGCGTCTTCGAGCCTTCCTTCGCCGCTATGCGTTCGGCCACCTCCGTCTGAAGGAGCGCGGTCATCGCCGGCAGGCTGCGCCGCACGGCCAGCTCTATCAGCATCCTCGTGCCCGAGGCGTACGGGAGGTTGGAAACCATCGCGTCGAATCCGTCGGCGCGGCCATCCCGGATGAAACGCATCGCGTCGTCTTCTACCGTCTCCAGCCCGGCCGGCCGGCCGAGAGCGTCCGCCAACCTGGCGGCGAGGACGGGATCCTTCTCGACGGCGGTGACGCGCGCGCCCGAGGCGAGAAGCGCGCCGGTCAGCGCGCCGAGCCCCGGCCCTATCTCCAGGATCCGGGCGGGACGGCCCGCCGCGCCAGCCGCCGCCAGCCCCGCCGCCGCGATCGCGCGCGTCACGTT
>JAFNRY010000343.1 GCA_017385345.1 Kiritimatiellia bacterium | reverse complement strand
ATGCAGCCCGGCGCCGCGAACACGTTTCTCAAAACGCTTGAAGAGCCTCCCCCCAAGACCGTTTTTCTCCTTTTGACCGATTCCCCGGAAGACATAATGCCGACCATCGTGTCGAGATGCCGCCGCTTGCGCCTGCCGATGTCGCGCGGTTTGCTTTCTGGCGGCGATCTCGAAGAGTTTGAAGCTTCGTTTCCGCTTTCGTCCGGCGCCGGTCCGTTCGACAAGGGCGTTGCGGCGAAATCCCTCGCCGCCCTCCTCGAAAGACTCGAGGACGACGCGGTGAAGGACGACCGGAGCGAGGATGCGCCGCTCGCGAGAAAAATGTTCTTCGGGACGATACTCTCGCATGCCGCGAAGTGGATGGAAGACGGATCGCTGCCGCGTTGGCGCGCGTTCCGCAACATCGAAGCGGTCGAGGCGGCTTACGCGCAATGCAACGCCTATCTCGGCCGCGAGGCCGTATTGTCGCTGATGCTGGACAGGATGGTCTTCCCGTGAAGCTCGCTCTTTCCACGAACTGGCTCGCATCGTCGGTGGAATCCGGCGAGGAGATTGCGGACAAGGCGATCGAGATGGGTTTCGACGCTCTCGAGCTTGGATTCTCGACGACCGCATTCCAGGCCGGGGGTTTCCGACGGCGGCTGGACGCGATTCCCGTGTGCAGCGTCCACGCTTTCTGCCCAGTTCCCGTCTCCGCGCCGCAGGGCTACCCCGAGCTCTATTCCCTCGCGTCCTTCGACGCGGACGCGCGCGCCATTGCGAAGTTCCACGTGATCGAGAACATCCGTTTCGCCGCGTCGGTCGGCGCCGGCGCCGTCGTGCTCCATGCCGGCCGCGTTTCGCTTGCGACGTTCTGGCGGCGCGACGGCGGCACTCCGCGCCTGCGGGCGTTGATTGAAAAAGAAAAGAGGAACACGGATTCTCCGGCTTGCCGGAAGGCGACGGCGGCGGCGCTCGCGCTGCGCAGGAAGAGAGGCCGCGCGATGCTCGACCTGTTCAAGAAGGATCTTGCCGGTCTCGTTCCCGAACTCGAAAAATCGGGCGTGTTTCTGGCGCTTGAAAATCTGCCATATCTCGAGGGGTTCCCGGACGAGGAGGAGACGAGGGAGATATGCGCGGAATTCGCCGGAGCTCCGGTGCGCGGCTGGTTCGACACGGGACATCATCGCGTGAGGGAAATGCACCGCTGGACTTCGGGCCTTCCCGCCGACGTTTCGATTTTCGCCGGAATGCATCTGAACGACGTCGTGGATTTCGACGACGATCATCTCGCGCCCGGATGCGGCAAGGTGGATTTTCCCGCTCTCGCGCCGCTCGCCAAGGCCGTCGGACGCATTGTTTTCGAGCCGAAGTCGAAAGTTTCCGGCGAGGCTCTGCGAGAATCGATCCGCTACATCAGGTCTGTCTGGTAGCCTTCCGGGCGCGCCGTTCCGCGCCGCCCGCGCCTGCTTCGCGGCTAAGTCGCGGCAAGGCGTTTTACGTATTCTTTTTCATCCTCCCCGCGGAAGACGGTTTCGAATCCGAGATTTTCGAACAGGTTTTCAACGGGGGCGTTTTTGCGTGTCCTGCGCCATTTGGCGCGCAGGACGCGAACTCCGCGCGCGGCGAGAAGCGTTTCGAACCGTTTTTCGATTTCGTATTCCACCCGTCTGTTCATCGCGCGGCAGCTCATCGTCCAGTCTTCTATGCTCGCTTCTCCGCCAGGCGTCGTCGTGGCCGATACGAACGCGACGAGCCCCATGTCGCCGAATCTGTCGGATACGTGCGCGGCGACGAGGAGCCGCGCCGGATCCGCGGCGGCGGCGGCCACCGCCGCCGCGGTGCGCCGTTCGGTCAGGACGTTGAACTGGTTGCTTTTCTGCGACAGCTGCGCGATCCTGGCGAATTCTTCTTCTCTCGCCTCGTGCACGTCGATTTCCATTTCGAGGCTGCGCAGCCATTCCTCCATGTCCATGCCGGCCGCTGCGCGTTTGCGCTTCGCTTCCTCGCTGTACATTTTCATGCGGTTCGCGTCGTCCGCGGTCCGGGCCATTCCTGGGAAATACATTCTTTCGATCCTTCGCGCGAAGCGCGCCATTGCGGTGTCGGCTTCTCCGCCGCCTTTCGCCGCCTCCGCCGGAAAGTCCGGAACCGCGACTTCGGGCAGTTCGGCTTTCATCCGCGCGCGTTCGGCCGGATTGTCGTCTATGAACACGAAAGAATCGATCCCGAGATTCAGTTCGGCGGCGATCGATTCGATGTTTTGAGGTTTGGGGTTCCAATCTACGCGCAGGGCTGCGAAATCTTCGCGCCGGAGTATCGAGCGCGGGTCGTCCAACAGCGGTTCGACGTCTTCTTTGTTGTTTGCGGAGACTCCGGCGAGCAGAATGCCGCGCGAAACGAATTCCTTGAGTTTCTCCTGGAATGCCTTGCGCGGCGAGACGCCCCCGGGCCCGTCCTCTCCGGCGATTCCATTCCACAATGTTCCGTCGAAATCCACGGCGAGAACCTTTTTCTCGCCGCCTTTCAGAAAACCGCAGAGGCGGTCGATCTCGCCGGAGACGGCCCTCGCGCCTGCGAGCGACCACGGCATTTTCGCCAATTCCCACATTCTGCCGTCGTACGGATTCACGCCCGGCGGAAGCGAGCAGAACAGATCTTCGATATCCACCGCGGCGGTCGCCGCCAGCGGAAACGCGGCGCCGAGAGCGGCCTTGGCCGCATCGACGCGAGCCTTTTCCGGCGCTCTCCCGTCGCAGGGGTCGAGCACGAGGAAGATGGCGTCCGGCGAGAACGTGCGCAGGGTTTCCGGCGGCTCGAGGGCGGTTTCCATCCATCCGCCGAAGCCGGGCGCGGTCCATACCTCGTGCTTCGCGCGGAGCATCTCCGCGACGATCGCGTCTGTTACGTTGGAGAGCAGCGCTATCCTCACGGTCGCGCCTCCTCCGGCGTCACATCCGCGAGCGGTTGACGAAATACACCGCTCCGGTCATGCAGACGAACGCCCACAGATAGTCCCATTTCCAGCGTTCGCCCATGAAGTACATCATGAAGGGCACGAACACCGTAAGCGCCACGGCCTCCTGCACGATCTTGAGCTGGGCCACGTTCATTCCCGCCGCCGCCCCGATCCTGTTCGCCGGGACTGCGATCGCGTATTCGGCGAGGGCTATGAGCCAGCTTGCGAGGATGATTCCCGCCATCGGCCACGAGCTCTCCCCCGGCTTCTGTTCGCGCAGATGCCAGTACCATGCGAAAGCCATTATCAGGTTGCTGCATGCCAGCATCGCCACGGTCGCGGCCACGCCTGCCGGATTCATGCGTTCCATCGCGCCTCCTTCCGGATCGTTCCCGGCGTTTCTTCCCGGCGATTCATTTTTCGAACTTCCTCACCCGCAGACGCGCCGACAGGCTTTCCGCGATTTTGCGGCAGCGTTCCTGCTTTTCCGGGCCTGTCACGGGTTCTCCGACCACCGACATGACGGTGTCGATCCCCGCGGCCGCGCATTGGCGCGCGAACTCTTTCATCGCCGGATACGCCGCCTCGCCGAAGCGTGGTCTGCACATTGCGAGATATTCCGCCGGGTCGTCCGTGTTGAGGCTTACGGACACGGTGTCGATCAGTCCGGCGAGCAGATGCGCGGTCGGACGCCCGTTTATCAGATCCGAAAGTCCGTTCGTATTGAGTCTCGTGCGGGCCGGACGCAGCCGGCGTGCCGTCTCCAGAAGCGTGTCGAGCCTTTCCGTCGGTTCGCCGTAGCCGCAGAAGACGATTTCGTCCATCGACGCGACGTCGAACCGTCCTATCGCCGCCATAACCTCGTCCGCGGACGGTTCGTGTTCGAGCCACAGGGTGCCCGAGCCGCCTATGCCGTCGCCGTTGGCGCGCAGGCAGAATGTGCAGGCGCAGGGGCATCTGTTGGTGAGGTTGATGTAGAGCGAATCGCCTATGCGGTACGCTATTGTCATGCCAGTTTCCACAAAACCTCCTCGATGGCGAGCCCGTCCTTTTCGGGTATTCCCATCTCCTCCGACCGGGCGACCGCCGCCGCCGTGAACGCGCTCGCCCTGCGCACCGACTGCGCGAACGGAACGCCGTTCACGGCGTCGGCGAGCACCACGGACGCGAACACGTCCCCGGTTCCGCTTCTGTCGCCGCCGATCTTCCGCTCCGTGTCGATGGACGTGTCGCCGCCGTCGTAGATGAAGTTCACGAGGTTCTCGCCCCTCGGTATCCCCGAGACGACGATGCGCCGCGCCTTCCGCGAAAGGGTTTTGCAGATGCCGGCCAGCTCCGCGTCGCTGAAATCCGTCTTGTACGCCACCCCGGTCAGGTGGCATGCTTCCGTGAGGTTCGGCGTGAGGATGTCGGCGATGTCGAGGAACGAGCGCATGGCGACGGCGAGCGGTTCGCTGTACGTCGCGTAGAGGCGGCCGTAGTCCCCCATCACCGGATCGACGCATACGATCGTTCCTTCGTCGCGGAAGGCGTCGATGAATCTTTTGACGAAGCCGACCTGCTCCAGCGATCCGAGAAAACCGGTCTGGATCGCGTCGAACCTGAGACCAAGCTTTTCCCATTGCTCGATGTAGCGGTCGAGATTGGCCGTATTGTCCGTCCATGCGAACGAATCGAATCCGGTGTGGTTGGTGAAGAAGGCCGTCGGCACCGGGCAGCACTGCACCTTCAGGACGGAAAGCACGGGGATCGCGACGGCGAGCGAGCATCTGCCGAAGCTCGTGAAGTCGTTTATGACGGCGGCTTTTTTCTGCTTGTTGTGCATTTTCGCGCCTGGGT
>JAFNRY010000342.1 GCA_017385345.1 Kiritimatiellia bacterium | reverse complement strand
GAGAAGTTTCGCATCCGCCTTTGCAAGCTCCATCAACAGAAGCTGGTTTATGTAGAAATACGCTTCCGCGAATGAATAGACGCCGGACATGTAGAGATTTTTCAGACCCCATCCCATGTATCCGTAGAACGTGGGAACCGTGTATCCCGCCATTTGAACAGCGCCGCCGGAGTGCATCCAGCTCGTGGCCATGCAGTCGCGCCTGTCGATGTGCCCGATGAGGCAGTTGCCCGACGCCATGTAGATTTTCGGATTGGGAGAAACGACGGGATGGCGGCCTTTCTCCTTGTCGAACATGAAAAGCGAACCGTTTTCATGGCGCAAGTAGCCGAGACTCTGGTTGAAGACGACCTGCCAGTCGCGTTCCGAGGCGTGGCCGCTCGTTATTGCGATGTCGGCGCCTTGGGCGGACAAGGCGTCCGCGAGAGGCGCCGAATTGTCGGGAACGCACGCTACAGCCTCCGCTCCGGTCGCCCCCGGCTTCTTCAGCCAGAAATTCGAACCATTCCCTTCGTCGGAAACAAAACCTGCGTCCCAGTCGTCGAGAGTGTGCGGCCCGCCCTGGCTTGTAAAAAGCGTTCTCGTCTCGAGCGGCCTGTCGATAGCAATCGCCTTGAGAGCGTCCCCGGCCTCGTAGCCGGTGAGTATCCCCCAGTAGGCGTCGGCATACGGATCGTCGTTGATCTTGCGCACGACCTGCGCGGAAGCCACGACAAGTCCGCGTCCAACCTTCTCGGGCATGGACACGAAACAGACGTAGCGCGGCGAAAGCTTCTTCAGTCCGGGCAGAACGCCCGCTACATCGCCGTCTTCGTAGCGCAGAACCTCGGCGGAACGCTTCTTCTTCAGGGCCTCGACGACCTGCGACCACTCGCGGTCGGCGGCGGTGGCCGAATCCACGGCTATCGCGTAGCTTCCCGCGGGCGGCGCTTTCGACGCCCGGCCGGCGGCGGTCTCGGCGCGGCAGGCGCAGAACGCCGCCGCGAATGCCGCGAAGGAAAGCGCCGCCCTCTTCACCTCATTCTTCCCCGTAGAGGCAGTCGAGCGCGTCGGACATCATCTCGATCGCATCGACGAGATCGTTTTCCTTGATCGTAAGCGGCGGCATTATGCGCACGACGTTGCCTTTCGCCGTAAGCACGAGCACGCTCTGGTCGCGGAACGCCTCGACCACCGGTTTGGGATCGCCATCGACGGCGATCCCGATAAGCAACCCCTTGCCGCGCACTTCGAGAAGCTTCGGATACTTGTCCACGAACGCCTGGAAAGCCTCGAACGCGAGGGCGCTCGTCTTGGCTACGTTCTCGAGAACCCCTTCGGATTGAATGACGTCGATCACCGCGAGGGCTGCGGCCGCCGCTACCGGATTGCCGCCGAAAGTGGAAGCGTGGGATCCCGGCGTGAACACGTCGGCGCATTTCGCGTTGGAGACGAGCGCGCCGATCGGCAGCCCGCCGCCGAGCGCCTTGGCGAGGGTGAAAAGATCCGGCTCGACCCCGTATCCCTGCCACGAAAACCAAGTACCAGTCCGTCCCATGCCTGTCTGCACTTCGTCGCAGATCATCAGCATGTCCTTCTCGTCGCAAAGAGTCCTGACTCCCTTTATGAACTCTTCCGTGGCCGGCGTCACCCCGCCTTCCCCCTGGACGCACTCCAGCATGATGGCGACCGTGTCGTCGTCAACGGCGGCCTTGACGCTTTCAAGGTCGTTGAAATCGGCGTAAGCGAAACCCGCCGGCAGCGGATCGTACCCTTCCTGGCACCACGACTGGCCGGTCGCCGCAAGCGTCGCGAGGGTCCTGCCGTGGAAGCTCTGGCGCATCGTGACGATGCGGTAGCGCCCGCCCGTCGCCGCGCCGTATTTGCGAGCAAGCTTGATGGCCGCTTCGTTCGCTTCGGCCCCGGAATTGCAGAAAAACGCCTTTCCGCCGAGTCCGGAAAGTTCGACGAGTTTCGCGGCCAGCTTTCCGGCGGGCTCGTTCGCGAAAAGATTGGAACAGTGCGTGAGCTTCGCCGCCTGTTCGCGTATCGCCTCCGTCACTTTCGGATGGCAATGCCCGACGTTCTGCACCCCGATGCCGGAAGTGAAGTCGTACAGGCTCTGCCCCGACGAATTGCGCACGATCACGCCCTTGCCGCTCGTTATTGTCGTCTCCGGCGCATAGACCGGCATCATCGCACTCTCCCAGAGCGCCTTCGTCTCGTCTGTTTTGCTCATTGCGTTATCTCCGTTCCCACGCCCTGGCGCGTGAATATCTCCAAAAGCAGCGAATGCGGCATCCTGCCGTCCACGAGATGCACCTTCCGGACGCCAGCGCGAATAGCCTCCGCGCAAGCGTCGATCTTCGGCAGCATCCCGCCGGATATCGTCCCGTCCGCCTTCAATTTCTCGACGTCTCCGAGTTTCAGAGTCGAGAAAAGCGTCTTCGGATCCGCCGGATCCTTCAACAGGCCGGGTACGTCCGAAACAAGCGCGAACTTCCTAACCTTCAGCGCCTTGGCGAGGGCCGCGGCCGCGAGATCGGCGTTCACGTTGTAAAGATGCCTGTCGTCGCTTTCGCCGGTCGCAAGCGGCGTAACCACAGGCACGATCCCCGCGTCGAGCATCTGCTCCACCGCGCGCGTATCGACGCCGGACGGCTCGCCTACGTAGCCGCGGTCCGGCCGCATTATGCGTTTTGCCGTGAAAAACCAGTTGCCGTGGAGCGGCTTCGCGTTCGCACCGCGCTTCATGAGCCGGCGCACGATGTCGGGATTCACCTCGTTGTTCAGCGTCCTGCGCACGATCTCCATCGTCGCCTCGTCCGTCACGCGCTGGCCTTCCACGAATTGCGGCTCGTGGCCTGATTCCTTTATCGCGCGCGAAATGGCCTTCCCGCCGCCGTGGACCACCGCCACCTTCATCCCAACGGCCTGCATGAACGCTATGTCGTCCATCAGCGACTCGAGGCTCTGTTCGCCTTCCATGACAGAGCCGCCGACCTTGACAAGCACGGTCGAACCCTTGAAATCCAGAATATACGGCAGCGCCTCGGTCAAGACCGAGGCCTTCGCCATCGCTGTGTCTGTAGCTTCCATCGTCCTCGTATTATATCATTTTCACGCGCTTCGCGCCTAAACCAAAGCTGTTTTGCAGACGGACGAGAGGCGTGACCGGCACAATGCGGAAAACAAGATTCTTGATTGCTTCGACAGCCCTCGTTCGCGCGGAAGGCCGCGGACGGCGGGAAAAATCGGGTTCGATGCCGTTTGCGCGGCAGACGGCTATTCCTTCCGGTTCCCAACAACCCTTGTGCACCGCATCGACAAACGGGAACTCGGCCTTTCTCGCAGCGAGGAGCGGCCCCGTCGTCGCCAGCGCCCGGTCGAACGAGCCGTATCGCTCGAACTCCCACGCCGATCCCTTGCCCTCGGCGAGATCAGCAAGAAAATCCTTGTCCCAGATCCCCGTCTGGGTCGCTATGCAATAGCCCGTGGACGGCTTGTAGCGAAAAAGCGAATCGTCACCGTCGAAAGGCAGCGTGTTCGAACGGCCGGGCGGCGGATTCGGCAGAAGACGCAGATTGGCGGCGTTCCAGCGTTCGGCCTGCCCGAGCCGTTTCAGAACGAGCCGCGTATCTACGCGTCCGGAAAGCAGATAGTCGTCCATCGCGAGAATCACCCGCGGCGTGTCGATCCGCTTCAATGCGTACGACAGCATCGCGCACCAGTCCATGCCTTTGCCGCATGCAATGACGCGGGAAAAACACGGTTCGGCGTCCGCGCCGGGATCTGTTTCCGTAAGGAGTACCGTGTCGAACGGGCAGTCGGGCCAGTATTTGAGCCAAAGGCGGGAAAACGGACGGTGCAGATCGGAATATCCGTCGCAGGAGCAGACGAGAACCGTGCAACGCTGTCTCGCGGCGGAATTCATCCGAGAGCCTTCAGCACGGCCAGCGTCTCGAACCTCGCGGTGCGCGGGAACATGTTTATCCAGCAGACGCTTTCGACGGCGAAACTGCGCGAGAGTATCGCGAGGTCGCGCATCATCGTCGCCGGATCGCAGCTCGCATAGACTATCCGGCGGACCGGTCCGCGTCCTGCGGCCGCCAGCCATTCCGCCACGGCGCGCTCCATCCCGCCGCGGGGAGGATCGACGATGACCGTCGTCTCGCCCTGGAGTTTGATTCTCTTTAGAAGCGCGGCCGCGCGGCCCGCGAGAAAAGTCGCGTCCTTCACGCCGAGAGCAGCGGCGTTGCGTCGCGCGAACCCGGCCGCCGCGTCGCCGCTCTCGACGCCCAGCAATCTGGCAGCGCCGCACGAAAGCCCGAGCACGCCGACGCCGCAATAGAGATCCAGAACCCTTTCCGCCCCGGCGCATGCGCCCGACACTGCGCGGACGAGCGCCTCTCCGCCGGCGGGATTGACCTGCCAGAATCCGTCCGCCGGAACGTCGAACCCCCTCCCGCAGACGCTCTCTTTCACGACCAGCCCGGCTGGCGCCTCGCCGAGCCACCACTGCACTCCGGAACGCTGCGACCAGCGGATCGTCACGTCGCTCTTCCCTTCGACCGAGCGCCGGACGCTGCGCGCCCCGTTCGTGAGCATCAAAAGCACGTTCCGGCGTATCTCCGGCAGCTTGGCGTTAATTTCGGGCCTGGCCAGCAGATCGCGCTCTATATCGATCACTTCGTGGCCCGGCTCGAGACGGTAGCCTATGACGCATCCTTTGGCGCCACGCCCGATGTGATAGACGACCTTGTTCCTGTAGTTGAGCATTCCGGCTTCGTCTCCGCCGGCGAGCGGCTTTTCGCGAAACGCACCTTCCGGAACGGCAATCCTCGCGCGGGAGAAAAACTCCGCGATCTGCGCCGCCTTCGCCTCGCACTCGCCCTTGGCCGTCAGGTTGGCATAGACCATGCCGGGCTGGGGCGGGGCGCCTTCGCCCGTCCGCTCGGGGCTGGCATCCTCGACGGCCGCAAGCCGTGCCTTCACATAGTTCTTCTTCTCGCTTTCGATCTCGGCCTTGACATGCTCGCCGGCGAACGCCCCGGGAACGAACACCACGCGTCCGTCGCCGAGACGCCCTATGCCGTCCCCGCCGTAAACGTTTTTTGCTATATACACCGATGTCGTCATCGTTCCCCCGCCATGCGCCCTACCGGGCTTCGTTCACCGCCTTGACGATTTCCGGATCGGCGTAGTAGCGCTTGAACGCCACTGGCAGCAGCGAACCGCCGTCCGCGGTGATGACAAGTTCGCATTTCTCCGGCGCGACCGGCTCGGCGAGAATCCTGATTCTCTT
Organism: Kiritimatiellia bacterium; assembly: GCA_017385345.1. Taxonomy (GTDB): domain Bacteria; phylum Verrucomicrobiota; class Kiritimatiellia; order RFP12; family UBA1067; genus UBA1067. The sequence continues at coordinate 5,347 of JAFNRY010000342.1, read as the reverse complement.
GCGCCCTATGGATTTGCCGGAGAGTATCTCCCTCCCGTCGGCCAGAATCTTCCATCCGTCCACCTGTTCGCCGTTGTCGAGATTTTCTTCGAGCACGACCACGTTGAACTTCGCGCCGGGGCCCGTCGCCTCGTTCGCGAACATCGCCTCTTTCATCCTGCGGAAGCCGGCGAGCTTTTCAACGTCCTCGTCGCAGACGCGGCCGCGCAGATCGGGCGATACGCCGATGTTCATCGTGCCTCCGTTGCCGACGCTCCAGAGATACCGCTTCATCAGCTGCGCGGACGTCTTCGATTTGCCGGTGTCGCGCTTGTGCCACACCCAGCCCGGACGCAGCGGGAAGTCCGCTTCGCCCGGCCTGAAGAAATCCCCGTCCTTCGCGCCGGTGTTGATCTGGTTCCAGTAGTTCGTGTTTCCGTACTTGCTGTCGAGAAAGCCGTCCGTGGCCTCGACGGTGGCGCGCGAATCGCCGGCGAGATACCCGCCCTCGTTCCCGGGCCAGCGGAAGTCGGAGTCGTCGTCTTCGCCCGCGAAAAGCGTTATTCCGGGCTGGGCCTTGCGCAGCCATTCGTGGAGAACGTCGAACCGGTAGTAGTCCTTGCCTATCTTGCGCCTGTTTTTCGCGCCGCCGTACCAGCCGTCGCCGCCGTTGGCCCCGTCGAACCACGCCTCGAACACTTCGCCGTACGCGCCGCCGCACAATTCCTTGTACTGGTTGTGGTATATCTCCACGTATTTGCCGGTTCCGTAGTGCTCGTTGTTCCTGTCCCACGGCGAGACGTACACGCCGAACTTCAACCCGGCCTTGCGGCAGGCTTGTTCGATCTCCTTTACGTAGTCCCCTTTCCCGTCGCGAAACTTCGAATGCGAAATGTTGTAGTCTGTCGTCTTCGTCGGCCACAGGCAGAATCCGTCGTGGTGCTTGCAGACGAGCACCACGCCCTCGATGCCGCCGTCCTTGCACGCGCCGACGATCTGTTCGGCGCTAAAATCGGAAGGAGCCACCTTGGACGGCGGCACGTCGCCGTATCCCCATTCCTTGTCGGTGTATGTCGTCGGCCCCCAGTGCACGATCGATATGACCTCCGGCCCTTCCTTGAGACGCTTCGCGAGCGCGGGGCGCGGCAGCGGCCTGGCCTTGACGGACCTCGTCTCGACAATTTCCACCGGCCCGAGAAGTCCGCTCTCGACCAGCGGCGCGCCCGCGCGCGGCCCGGCGATGGTCCACGTCTTGCGCCGGGCCTCGGGCTGCCCCGCGTCATAGACGAGCCTGTTGCGCCACGTATCAGTCGCTTCCACTTCGAGCTCGTTCTCGCCGTCGCGTACGGCGTCTGTTATATCCACCTTGTAGGGCTGCGACCAGACAGGCTTGAACATCCTGCCGTTCACCTTGACTTTCGCGAGCGACTCCACCCGGCCGAGATCGAGCGTGAACCGCGAACCCGCGGACGCGCGTTCGCGCGCCTGGGAGATCGTGAAGGTTGTTTTATAGACCGCAGTTCCGGAATACGCCTTTGCCTCGGGAGTCGCGCCCAAATCCTTCCACGGTTCGAGCTCCGTCGCTTCCATCGAAGCCGGCATCCCCCATCCTTCCGTGAAACTTAGCGTCCAGTCGCCGACAGGAATCTTTCGTAAAAAGTTGTCGCGCCTCGGGGGGACCGGTTTGGATGCGGAAGCGGAAAATACGACGAAGACGGTCTCGCCCGGCGCGAGATCGAGCGTGACGAGCGTTTTGTTCCCGTCGGAGCGTCTCGCCTCTGCCGGCTTTTTCCCGCCTGTCTGCGGATCCCAGATTTCGACGCCGGCGGCCGCGTTCCTGAAGACTACCTCGCCCTTGAAGCCCTTGCCCTGCCCGGCGGGAACGATGAAATACCAGTCGGCGTCGCCGTCGTGCCTGTGGTCGAAGAGGATGCCGTCGGCCCTCGCGTCGGCGATTATGCCTTCCGCGAGAAGAACGGAATCGAGAGTGCGGCCGGTGTAGAGACGGCCCTTCCCGCCCTTCCGCCCGTCTTCCGCGAGCGAACGCAGCGTTGCGAGAGCGGCGGCGAACTTGGCGTCGGCGCCGGGCCGCAGCGTCGCAGGGGCGGACGGCAGTGCGGCGAAAGCCGCCACGCACCCCTTCTCGACGCACCGCGCTATTTTCTCCATCGTCTCGGGCAACATCCTCCCGGACTGCGGAATCCAGAGAACTTTGTACGAAACGCCGTCGGGCGTGCGCCAGTCGCCGTTTTCGCCGGCCTCGAAACGCGTGAGCAGAGCGTCCGGATTGCAATAGTCGTAGAGCCGCCCCTCGGGAAACGCGGCGTCCTGGTCCGGCCGGTGGTTCGTCTCGTCTCCGAGATACCAGAGCACGTCCCTCACGGGAACGCCGGCTTCGAGCATCGTCTGGCAGCGGGCGAGGTATTCCGTGAATTCCGGCATGAAGCCCCACCATGTCTGGCCGCGCAGAAAAGGAGTTCCGATTTTCGCGCCGAAAGAAGTCCCGGGCGGGAGGAAATCCGTCTGCGGATTGTGCGTGAAGGTGTGGAACACCATGTGCGAAACTCCCTCGGCCATATGCACGTTGGCCACGTGTTTGAGATCGCGCAGTTTCTCGTCCCAGGTAAGGTCGAACGAGGTGAACGCCTCGGCTGCGACGCGCTTCTTGCCGTATATGTGCGCGGCCGACACCGTAGGCTTGACGGGGCAGAATTCGCGCGACCCGACGTCGCATTCCCGCATCGGCTGCCAGAATTCGCACATCGGAACGTCCGCGTGTTTGTAGTACTCGAGCGGATCGCCCGCGAGCACGCCGCCGAAAGAAGTCTCGAACACGAGCCCGAGCCCGGCCTTGCGGCAGTTTTCGGCCATGCGCCCGTAAAAGCAATCCGAAATGCGCTTTGCCACGAATCCGCGCCAGTCGTCGAGGAAACGGGCCGTCTCCTCCGGAGAATCGATCACGTAGCCCATGATCGCCGGCATCCGGGGCAGAATCCCGTACCCCGTCTCCTTTTCGAAGATTTTGTCGAGCCCTTCGGTCCATGTCTGGCGCCTGCATTCCCAGCTGTCGATCAGCATCGCCTTGATCTTGCCGTGTAAGGGGCCGCCTTCTTTCGAGAGTCGTCCGATGTAGTTGGCGAAATGTTCGTCCGCCCCCTTGGCGGAAAGTTTGTCGCACTCAAAACCCGTCGCCTCCTTCGGAGCGGGCCCGTTGGTCTTCATTGTGTTGACGTGGCCTATGCGGACAACTGACCACTTGCCGGCCGGCGCGTCCCATTCGAACGAACCGTCCGGCTTCATGAATTGCGTGACGTCGCGCACCTGCGCCGTCTTGACCCATGCGTCTTCGCTCTGTCTGCGCGGCGGGTTGTCCATGAACCGCCTGAGCGTCCGGCCGGACCTGGCCTCCCAGTCGTCGGCGTGCGCGGAGCCGTAGAGTTTCACTTCCCCGATGGTGGCGCCGTGTTTTGTGTGCAGTTCCACCGTGAATCGCCTGGCAGTCGTTTCGTCGATCGCGAACGTGACCGGATGGTCTTCGTGCCAGTTGGAAGGTTCGAGATCCTTTTCAAGAATCGTTTTCCCTTCAGCCTTCAGCGAAACCCTCGCGCCGGGCCGGTAGCACCATTTTCGCGAGAAGTCCCGCACGGGCGGCAGCTCGAGCGTCCTGACCGTGACCGGCGAATCGAACTCGAAGTCGATAGCGGTCGTGCGTTCGCCGTCCGGGATCGTTATCTTCCCGCTGCGGCCGTTGGCGGGCTCGAGCGGCGTCGCCCAATCGCCGCCTTCGGGCGCAGGGAAGGCGATAACGGCGATGTCGCGGTAATCGCGCCCGGCTTCGTCTTTGTAGGTCCGCCTCGGCAGTTTTACGCTGACGCGCCCGCCGCCTTCGACGTCGATCCTCTCCCAGACGAGATGGCGCATGGCGTTCCCGGGCTTGATCCAAGGCCCTCCGGCCGTCGCCCACCCCGGACAGTTCTGCATCGTGAAGTCGAGCCCCAGGCGCTTGCATTCGTCCGCCGCGAAACCTACAAGGGAATCCCATTTTTCGCTCAGGCACGCCACCTGCTCCGGCACGCGCGGCCATGCGCCGCCGAACTGGCCGTGGAAAAGATGGATGCCTCCAATGCCGGCGGATTTTACCGCCTCGAGATCGGCCGATATGCCTTCTTTCGAAATGTTGCCTCCGATGAAATGGAACCAAGTCTCGGGCCGCGATTCGTGCCCTGGATTCTGGAAGGCATCGCCGGTCGGAAGCGCCGCGCGCGCGGCGAACGCCGCGCAAAAAACAATTGAAATTGCTGCTTCTTTCTTCATGGTTTCATTATACCACACCCCGCGCTTGCGTCCCGCGCCCGCGTCCGTACGTCGTCTTGCGCGCGACGAATATTACCACCGCGCCTACGACGTAGAACGCCGCCAGCGACGCAAGCCCCGTCGCCGGAGCGAAGCGCTCTTTCATGAAACCAAGCGCGCAGGGCGAAGCCGAACCTATCACAAAGGCGAAAGACAGCATGAGGCCGACGCCGGAGGCATGGTAGCGCGAGGGCACGATGTCGAACAGCGCCGCCATCAGATTCGAATCGTATATGCCCCGGAAAACGCCGAACAGCGCCATCGCCGCGCAACATTGCGCAAAAGTCGGCGCGTATGCCATCCAGATTATGAACGGCACGGAAAACGCCAGGCCGAATATATTCGTCTCCATGCGGATCGAGGGTCTGCGCCCGACGAAAGCGTCGGAGATCCTGCCGCCAGCGAGAACGCCGGCGAGAGCGCCCAGATAGTGCCACAAAACGGCGTTGAACGCCGCCGACCCCTTGGCCATCGAAAACGTCTCCTCCAAATAGTTCGGCATCCACGTCTTGAAGCCGACATCGACGTAGATCATCATGCTCAGGCCGAGCGCGAGCATTATCGCGGCCGGATTGGCGAAAAACGCCTTCGCCGCTTCGCCGAGCGACGGCTTGGCCGAGCCGCCGGCGGGCGCCTCCTGCTTCGTATCCTTCAGCAAAAACGCCATGGCCACCGCCCACGCGACGCCGGCGCCGCCGAAAAGCCAGAACGGCGCACGCCACCCGTCCGCGCCGCTTTGCGCCAGCCAGCCAGACGCCGCGCTGCACCCGATTATGCCGGTGTAGAGCCCGAGCTGCAGAATGGACAGCGCCGTCGCGCGCGTCTCCTTGTGAAGCTGCCCGACGAGCGACGTCGCGGACGGATAGTAGAACGTCTGGCCGAATCCGTTCAAAACGCCGTACGTCGCCAAAAGCATCCCGAGCGACGTCGCGAAACCGGATGCGAATATGCCGAGACAGAACACGAACACGCCCGACACGACCATCCACTTCCGGCTGAGCATATCCGCCGCCAT
>JAFNRY010000341.1 GCA_017385345.1 Kiritimatiellia bacterium | reverse complement strand
GGAAGGCACGATACGCGCAGATCGACAGGCTTGCCGGCGACTGTAAGCGCGATTCGGCCGTCCTGCGGGATGCGACGCTCGGATATATTGAGATTGGAAAGTATCTTGATGCGGGAAATGATGGCAGGGGCCATCTTAACATCGGGCGCCTTCATCTCGTAGAGCGCGCCGTCCACGCGGTATCTTATCTTGAAGTCGTTCTCGAACGGCTCTACGTGTATATCGGACGCACGATCGACCACGCCCTGGTACAGGACGAGGTTGACGAAGCGTATGATGGCGGACGAATTGGCGGCCGACTCCATGGAGGCGATGTCGTTGACGTTCGCCGAAGCCGCCTCGTCGTCGTCGAGCATGTCGTCGCCGAGCGCCTTGATCATGTCGGCCACGGATTCGTTCGAATCGCCGTAGTACTGCGACACGCGGTCCATTACGTCCTTCTCGCGCGCAAAGACGAACTTGACTTCCTTCGACAAAGTGAAGAGAAGTTCGTCGGAAATGCGTGGATCGACGAGATCGAACGTAGCGAGCGTCACCGACGATTCGTCGGAGGCGACAGGAAACACGTTGTACATGCGCGCAGTCGAAGCCGGTATTGCCTCGACCAGTTCCTGGTCGATGGTCATCGCGCCGAGGTCTATCGCCTCGGTGTCCTGATAGGCGGCCATGCAACCGAGCAGATCGTCTTCGGAGAGAATCTGCTGGTCGATCACCGTCTGGCGCACGCTCTTGGACTCTGTTTTGGCGAGATCCTGGAGATCCGCCGCGCCCTGGTCGTCGAGATAGCCGTTCTGGACGAGAATCTGCAGTATCGGATCGAGCATCCGCTACGCCCCCATTTCCTCTTTGAGTTTCTGTACGACGCTGTCGGGATCCTGCGATTTTGTTATGAGTTCCTCGTAGGATATGTACCCGTTGCGGTAGTGGTTGAGAAGGCAGGAATCGAGCGTCATCATGCCGAACTTGGCGCCGGTCTGGAGGTCGCTCTTTATCATGTTCGTCTTGTTGTCGCGTATGCGCGAACGGATGGCGTCGGTCGAAGTCATTATTTCGAACGCCGCGATTCGGCCGCAGACCTCGCCGTTTTCGTCTATCTTCGGGAGGAGTATCTGTGATATAACGGCCTGGAGACCCGCGGCGAGCTGCGTCCTAACCTGCTCCTGCTGGTTGGTCGGGAATGCGTCCACTATGCGGTCGATCGTTTCGGCGGCGCCGGTCGTATGGAGCGTTCCGAAGACGAGGTGGCCTGTTTCGGCGGCTGTTATGGCCGCGCCGATCGTCTCGAGGTCGCGCATTTCGCCGACGAGTATGACATCGGGGTCCTGACGGAGAGCGCGCCTGATCGCCTCCGCGAAACTCGGAACGTCGTCGCCTACTTCACGCTGCGTTATGAGGGACTTCTTCGATGTGTGGTAGAACTCTATGGGATCTTCGATGGTGATGATGTGGACTCCGCGCTCCTGGTTGATCACGTCGAGCATCGATGCGAGCGTGGTGGATTTTCCGGAACCCGTAGGCCCGGTGACGAGTATCAGCCCGCGCGGCTTAAAGAGAAGCTCCTTCACCACTGGCGGCAGCCCGATCTGGTCCATCGTGAGAAGCGTCGAAGGAATCTGGCGCAATACCGTTCCGTAGCGCTTGCGCTCCTTGAAGACCGAAACGCGGAAGCGGGTTCCGTCAGGGTGCGCGAGGGCGAAGTCCGCGCCGCCGTTGCGCTCCACCTCGGCGAACTGCTCGTCGCTGCAAATCTCCTTCACGAGCCTGTAGGCGTCCTCTTCGGAAAGCGGTTCGTCCGCGAGAGGAAGCAGTTCCCCGTGGAGACGCAGTTCGGGCGGCATGTACGCCCTTATGTGAAGGTCGCTTCCGCCCTCGTCGATAGTCGCCTGCAGCAGTTCCTGCATCGAAATTTCCATGTCGTTCGTCTCCTTTTCCGTTTCAGTCGGCGTCGCCCATCGTCACGCGGAGCACTTCCGAAAGGGAAGTCATGCCGCTGGCGACCTTCAGCATTCCGTCTTCGCGCAGCGTGCGCATTCCCATCTCTCTGGCGCGCTGGCGGAGCAGCGTCGCCGGGGCGTGGTCGAAAATCAGCCTCTGTATGGTATCGTCCACCTTGAATATTTCGAAAATGCCCTTGCGGCCCTTGTAGCCGCTGCGCCCGCACCTGTCGCATCCTTCGCCCGTGTACATCTTTTCCGGCACCGTCTTGGCGATGGAACCGAGCATCTTCAGGTCGCGCTCCGTCGGCGTGTACTGCTTGCGACACTTTTCGCATATCGCCCTCACGAGACGCTGGGCCATGGCGGCGCGCAGAGCGGACGCCACGAGGAACGGCTTCACGCCGATGTCGAGCAGACGCGTGACCGCGCTCGGAGCGTCGTTGGTGTGCAGCGTCGAAAACACGAGGTGGCCGGTGAGCGCCGCCTCCATGGCGATATCCGCCGTTTCCGCGTCGCGGATTTCGCCGATCATCACGATGTTCGGCGCCTGGCGGAGAATCGACCTGAGTGCTGCGGAAAAGTCCAGTCCGACGTCCTTGTTCACCTGCACCTGGTTGATGCCGCTCAT
>JAFNRY010000340.1 GCA_017385345.1 Kiritimatiellia bacterium | reverse complement strand
GTTCTTGATCCCCAGTCTTATCGGTACTACGTAAAGTTCCTGCTGGCGGACAAGATTATTTCGAGTCAGTTCGATGCGGCATTGTCCAATCCATTTATACCGGAGGGCGGGAGAATGTGCGATTTGTTCCGCCACAAATTTGTCTTCCTCGCGCACGGCATCCACAAGGATGACATCTCTGGCTTGTTGAATATAGCCACGAGGCCGGTGTCTTTGTTGACGACGACGGTCGAAGGAGAATACAATGCAATAAGAAATGGAAAGTTTCTTTATGATGAACGCCACATCAAACTGACGGGAATGCCGAGATACGACTTCCTTGAGAACAAGCCGGAGAAGCTTGTTGCCGTCATGCCTACGTGGCGCCGCGCGCTTTCAGGAGCGATCAATCCTCGGACCCGTGAACGTAGCTACAGCAAGATTTTCAAGGAGTCGGCCTATTTCAACTTCTGGCAGAGATTGCTGTCGGACGAGAGGATATGCTCGAAGATGCGGGAGCTGGGATACCGTGGATTATTTGTCATCCATCCGTGCCATCTGGCGAACGCGCCCGATTTCAAGGGAAACGACGTGTTCGCGATCTCCAGAGGATTCGCCGATTACACGAAGCTGAAGTCTGAGGCATCCTTGATGGTGACCGACTATTCAAGCGCGGTTTTCGAGTATTCATACCTCAAAAAACCAATCGTATATGCGCAGGCCGACCGGGATGAATTCTACGGTCACCACACGTATGTGCCGGGATTCTTCGATTACAATCGCGACGGTTTCGGCCCTGTAGCCAAATCGTACGAAGAGGCTGTCGCGGCCGTCGTGAATTATCTGGAATCTGATTGCCGCATGGAGCCCGAATATCAGAATCGCGTTGACAGGTTCTTTACATTTAAGGACCGGAACAACTGCCGCCGCGTATATGATGCGATTAAAGCGTTGTGAGAATTGTTGCGGCGACGGGCGTCCCGGAGAAACTACGTAGGAATTGCGGACATGTTGTTTACAAGCCTTGAGTTCATATTGCTGTTTCTGCCATTGGATATTTCGACTACGTACGCGACGGTTTCGGCGAAGTGGAATATTCAATGGACGCGACTGTCGCAAGGATAATCGCCTATATCAAAACCGGATGCGTCGCAAAAAAGGAATATCTCGAAAGAGTCGATAATTTCTTTGCTTTCCGCGATGGCGAAAATTGCCGCAGAGTGGCGGAACACATATTCCGGCTTGCCGGCGGCGCGAAACCTCCACCGGCTCGCATATGCCGATAATTGATATTTTTGCATCCTCAGAAAAAATTCAAAATATGCAATTACCGATTGCGGGGATTTTGCTGCCATTTCGCGAGAAAACAAAACGGCGAGAGTGGGACAAGCCGGGGCGGCATTTCCGCCGCCGAGGTTCGCCGCCGCAAGGCAACGTTGGCGGGGGCGCAAAAACAGCCTTGACGCTATATGCAATTTCTTGATGATGATTCCGGATTTTCAAAGCATTATCCCGCCATAAAATATTTCAACGCCGGATCGCGATCAAAAACGTCCACGATCATCCGGGAAAACCTTCTCGAACGTTTGGTCAAATGATCCTGAACGTTTGGTCAAATGATCCTGAACGTTTATGCAAACGTTCGGGAACGTTTTTCCGGGAGAACACGATTCTCCAGCCGGAATCTCGTGTATCAAAAGAAGGAACTATTCTATAATTGATAAAAATGGATTTTTGCAAAATGCGAAGTTATCCATCGATATTTTAATTTGCGCATCCGCGGAAAAACGAGCGGAACAGACATGAGTGGAACGGGCTTCCAGCCCGTTTTTCAAGTCGTTTTTCCGCCATATATAATGTCAACGGGCAAGATACCCCTGTCGCGCAAAGTCGCGTAAATGGCGGCTCTCGTCCCGGTTTCGGCGTGCTCGTTCAACAACTCAACGCCCCCTGCAACTTTTTTGGCCCAACGCTTCGGGTTCGTTTTCCCGCGTTGCAGGTCTGCGATGATACCATTGAGCGTATTGGCAGTTTCAGCGTAGCCCTCGCGAGCTCTACCTCCTATCAGTCCGCCATTACGGGTGAACTCGTCGAAGCATTGCCCCTCCTTCGTCGAAGTATCTACCTTGCCCTTGGTGAAATACTGCTGCAACGCCTTGTGGTTCGAGACGAAATGCTTTTCGACGCCGCCCATGAACTTTGCCGCTCCGCCCCGCCCCATAGTCGCCATCGCGAACAGACGCGGACCCTGACAACGGCATTTTCTTTTCGCAGATTAACGCTTAAACGGCGGGCTGTCCGGCACGGACGGCACTGGAGGCTATGACGCGGACGATCTGTCTGGCCACGGCCTTGGCGGGATCGACGACATGCGCCCTTCCCGACACGATCTTGCGGACGACGGGCGCGAGACGTATGAAATGGGTGCAACCGAGAACGATGGCGTCGCACCCCGCGTCGAGCAACGGCTCTACGCGCTTCCGGACGGCGGCCTCGACCGCGGATCCTTCCGTCTCTCCTCGCTCGGAAAGTTCGACAAGCTCCCCCGCGGCCACGGACACGACCTCCACGCCGCCCGCGAACTTCCGGCATATGCCTCCAAAGCGCTCGCCCGCGAGGGTTCCGGCGGTCGCAAGAACGCCGATGCGTCCGGTTTTGGACATTGCCGCGGCGGGCTTGACCGCGGGTTCGACTCCTACAAACGGCACTTCCGGAAACATGTCGCGCAGACGGTCGATTGCCGCGGAGGTGGCGGTATTGCACGCCACGACAATCGTTCCGCAGCCTTTGGCGAGGAGTTTTTCCGTCGAAGCGAGCGAAAGGCGGAAGATTTCATCCCTGGACTTCGCTCCGTACGGGAAGTTTTCCCTGTCCGCGACATAAAAGACTTTCTGACGTGGGCACAAAGAGAGGAAAGCATCCATGATGGCGCGGCCGCCTTCTCCGCTGTCGAAGAAACCGACCGGTGCGACGCCTGGCACCAACCCCCATTCCACAAGCGGCTCCACCGGCAGGCCCATTATGTTTTCGTAGCTTCCGCTCCATCCTTCCACGACGGCGCCGCCGGATTCGTCGATATCGTAGGCGCCGGCGCGGTCGAGCGGGTTCACGGCGGCGACATACGCGTCTATCTGCGCGGGATCGAGGGATTTGAAGCGCACTTCGCTTGTTTCGCACTTTGCTTCGCCGTCGAGCGCGACGCCGGTATAGACGCGGTGGGTCTTGCCGGAGAGCTCGCGCAGAAAAGACTTGGCCTCGTCGATGTCGCGCGGCTTGCCGTAGATCTTCCCGTCGTGCCATACGATGGTGTCGGCGGAAAGGACGTTGCGGCCCTGGACGCCGGCGGCGGCCCTGCACGCCGCACCCTTGGCGAGCGCGTTGCGCACTACCGTCCCGGCAGGATCGTGCGGGAGCGATACTTCCGGCGCGCCTGTCGGCGAAACGGCGAAATCGATGCCGAGGGATGAAAGTATCTTCGCCCTTCTCGGGCTTGCGCTGGCGAGCACGAGACTCATGCGCGCGACGCCTCCCCCGCGACCGCGTCCGGCGCGAACTTGTAGCCCGCGCCGCGCACCGACACTATCGCGGCCCCGGCGGCGCCGAGCTTGTCCCGCAGCCTGCACGCGAGCATGCGCAGGGCGGACGGTTCGCCGAAATACCCGGCGCCACGCAGACAGGCAAATATCTCGTCCGCCGAAAACACCCTTCCCGGCTCTCCGCAAAGCAGCCTGAGCATATCCGCCTCCGAGCGGCTGAGACGGGCGGACGCGCCGTCCGGCGCCACGACTTCGAGCCTCAAAAAATCCACGGACGCGCCTGCGACGGCGACGGAACGCGGCGTCCCCGAAGCGGCGCGGGCGCGCGCCCTCGACACAGCGGCCGAGATCCTCGCCACGAACTCCGCGGGGCTGCGGGCCTTGTCTATGAAGTCGTCCGCCCCGCAGCCGAAGCCGCGCACAAGCGCGGCTTCCGATTCGGACGCGGTGAAAAACAGCACCGGAACGCCGGCGTCGAGGGCGCGTATCTTCTCGCACGCCACATACCCGTTCACGACGGGCATCATGACGTCGAGCAAGACGAGATCGTGACGCCGCGCCTTGAACGCCTCCACTGCGGCCGCGCCGTCGCGCACGGTTTCCACCGAAAAACCTTCCGCCTCGAGCATCCGGGCGAAACCCTTGCGTATCGCCGGTTCGTCATCCGCGAGAAGAACGGCGCCGCGCGGCCCGGCGGCGTCATCCATGGGCGAAGAAGGTCTTGTACAACGCCCTGACGGCCACGTCGCGGTCGCGTCTGGCGATAGTTATCATAATGCTCGTCTCGCTCGAGCCGGAGTTCACCATGGAAACGGAAACTCCCGCCTCGGCAAGGGCCGTGAACGCCTTGCCGAGCATGCCGGGCGTGTAGCACATGCCTTCGCCTACCACCATCAGCGCGGTTATGTCGTGCTCGACGGAAACGAAGTCGGGCGAAAGGCTGCGCTTGATAGCCGCCACGATGCGCCGCTCCTTCTCCTTCGGCATGTTGCATTCCTTGACTATGACGCACTGCGTATCGACGCCGGAAGGCGCGTGTTCGTACGGGATGCCCTCCTCCTCGAATATCTGCAAAAGCCTGCGGCCGAAGCCGACGGCCCTGTTCATGAGGTATTTCTCGACGAAAACGCTGCAGAAACCGTCAGCCGCCGCGACGCCTACGAGCGTCCCTGGCGAAACACGCCTCGACTGCAGGATCATGGTGCCCGGTTCGGACGGATGGTTCGTATTGCGTATGTTGATCGGTATTCGCGCGCGGACCGCCGGAATCACGGCTTCGTCGGCAAAGACGCCGAATCCGGCGTATGCGAGCTCGCGCATTTCGCGGTAGGTCATCGTCGCGATGCCCTCGGTCACCTCCGGCACTATCCTCGGATCGACCGGATATACGGAATCGACGTCGGTGAAGTTTTCATAGACGTCCGCGCGGACGGCGGCGGCGAGGATCGAACCGGTTATGTCGCTTCCGCCCCTCGGAAACGTCGCGACCTTGCCTTCCCTGGTGTAGCCGAAAAAGCCCGGATAAACGACGATCCCCTCGAAGTCCGAAAAGGCGCGCGACAAGGAGGCATAGCTCGACTCGTCGAAAACGGCGTTGCCGAATTCGCCGGAAAGGACCATGCCCGTGTCCTTCGGGCTGGCATAGCGCGCCTTGCGGCCGCGGGCGCAGAAGGCGGCGGCCACGAGCTTCGCGCAATTGTCTTCTCCGGCGGCCTTGAGCAAATCGGTGAACTCGCCGGGCGAAAGCTCGCCTCTTCTGGCCAGACGGGCCCTGAGATCGTTCTCGACGGAAAGCGTCACGTCGTCACCAAGCCTCAGATCCTGCGCAATCGATGCATAGCGCTCGACGACGGCGCCGAACTCGCGGTCGGTGTTTCCGCCGGCGAGGGCCGCCTCCGCGAGCGAAATGAGCAGATCCGTCACCTTCGAATCCCGGGGATGGCGCTTCCCCGGGGCGGAAACGACGACTATCCGCCGCGCGGCGTCGGACAGGACGATGTCCATCACTTTGGAAAGCTGCGCGGCGTTAGCGAGAGAACTTCCTCCGAATTTACAAACCTTCAAGCCGGATCCTCCGATGGCAATGCGCGGATCAAACGTTCCGCACGACGCCGCGCGCGATATTGCGGGCGATTTCGCAGACGTCCGCTGCGACGGTGGACGCGGTCGGATTCCGGCCGGCGCCCTTTCCTACATAAACGGTCTTCCCGGCCGGCTCGCTTTCTATCTCGACCGCGTTGTAAACACCCTCGACGCAGCCAAGCAGGGCGCCGGCCGGCACGCGCTCGGGGCGCACCGTCACTTCGACGCGGCCGTCCGGCCCGAGGGCCGCCCGGCCGAGCAGTTTCACATGGCCGCCGGCGCGCGCGGCGGCGGCGACTTCTTCGACGGAAATGCCGCGTATCCCCTTTATTTCGACATCTTCGAGGCGCGTTCCGCGGCCGAAGGCGAGATTGGCGAGAATGCAGATCTTATGGGCAGTGTCGAACCCGTCGATGTCGAGCGTCGGGTCGGCCTCTGCGAAACCGTGGCTCTGGGCTTCGGCGAGCGCGTCGTCGAACCGCAGGCCGTCCTTCTCCATGCGGGTGAGGATGTAGTTGCACGTGCCGTTGAGAATGCCTGCAATGGAAACGAATTCGTTGGCCGCCAGAGCGTCGCGGACGGCCCTAATCACGGGGATGCCGCCGCCGACGGCGGCTCCGAAATAGAGATCGACGCCCTTCGCGGCGGCGGCGTCGAAAAGCTCGCCGCCGGTCTCCGCAAGGAGCTTCTTGTTGGCGGTCACCACCGATTTGCCGGCCGCGATCGCGTCGAGCATGAACTTTTTGGCGACGCCGGTTCCGCCGATCGTTTCCACCACGATATCGACGGCCGGGTCGGCGATGACGGCGGACGCATCGGCGCCGAGCACACCATCGGGCAGCGCGACCCCGCGGTCGGTCTCCGTATCGAGATCCGCGACGCGGACGAGGCGCACGTCGACGCCGGCGCGCGACGCGATGACGCCGCGGCGCCGCGTCAGGCAATCCGCCACGCCCGCCCCCACGGTTCCGAAACCAAGTATGGCAACACCGACACTCTTCATTCCAAGTCTCCTCGCCCCCAGCTGCGTTTT
>JAFNRY010000035.1 GCA_017385345.1 Kiritimatiellia bacterium | reverse complement strand
GATGCAGAACGAAAGAAATTGCATATCCGCGTCTTCTGCACGTATTCAACAGTTTTTTGTCAGACAGCAATCCGTCGTAGAACTTGAAGAAGCCGGATTTCCGGAAGCCGTTTTTCAAACGCCATTCGTGGTTCGGGCCGGTCTGTCCGTCCATAAGCGACAGGCGCCATGTGGGCATGATCAGAATGTGCTTTTCGGCGTCGGGGGAAGGTCTGAGCAGGTCGAATCGCGGAAGCCCTGTCAGCCAGACTTGCTTCGTATCATATCCATATGCACCATTCACAACGGAGTTCCGTTCTTGTACGGCAGAGACAACGAATCCCGCAAAGTTTCTCGTGCGCCGGCCAAGTTTGGAAGACACATCGTCTTTTGTCGCTCCATGTTGCAAAAATACAATCGGTATCTTCGCAAGCAAATCTCTGTACGGCTCTGAATATCCGTCAAACGGGTTCGAAAACGCCCGTTCCGCCTGACTGGATATCAGGCAGTCGGACAGCAAAGTCAGTATTTTCCGTTTTGGAGACTCCGACGCGACGACGGGGCCTTTTGTTCCAAGCGATCGAAATGTGGATGTGCGCGAAGATACGATAAAACGGACGTCGAGCGACGGATGGTTTTTCCGCAAATGCAGGAACAATGCTTCGCCGTTGTCGCCGGCCGCGTCCAATCGATCCGCGATAAGCCATAGGGGGCGATGTTTGAAGAGGCGAAGAACCACGACAGCCAAACGTGCGAGCGCGGCTTTGCGCGCTCCAGTGCGGCGGTCGCATAATAGTTCGATCCAGAAAAGTCCTCGCCGCCATAATTGGCGCACAGGCGACATCTTGCGAAACGCCAACCTGTCGCAATCCCAGAACATTACATACCTCCCTATACGGAAACTGGCATTCTTGTATATTCGTCCACATGGGAAAAATCTTCCAGTCTCAATCCGTGCATGGGGCGTGACACCGATCCACCAATTGTCGGTTTCCGGATGTATGTCGGCCTGAAGCAGTCCGTCGTTACGACGTTCGAGACGAATCTCTCCGGCAGAGCCGATCAGCGCCGGCGAACTGTCCGGAGCGCTGTCAAAGATGACAATTCTCGCGCCGTCCTCGATTCGGTCGAGGAATTCAAACACTATCTTGCGATGTGTCTTCCGGTCCACGCTAACAAGGTGGTTCGCAACTGCGGCACGGGAATAGCGACGCGCCAGCCGTTCGTAATTGCCGCGCAGCTCTCCAATCGTAACGCCCGGCAGGGCCAGAATCTTCGCTTCGAGCTCCTCGTTTGTCTCGTAGAAACAACGGGGAATGCCTTCAAGCACTTCGTCCGAGCCTTCGTTGTGCATGCAGAATGGGATCCGTCCGTTGAACACGGCTTCGATATATCCCATGCCGAACGACTGGAGCCGGGAGAAATCGACCATGGCGTCGTGGGCCTTGTAGGTTTTTACGATGTCGCGCGTTTCGCCGCGATAGGCCATAATAGCATCGAGTTCTTCATCTACGAGCAGATATTGCAACCATTTGACAAGCTCACCCTTGCCGAACACGTTTATTCGGATCCGTGTCTGCCCTTTGGTCTTGAGGTAGCGCGCGAAGTCCACAGCCCGTTCGATGTCGGCCCGTCTTTCCTCGCCGAGCCGGAGCAATGTCGCCACGATGAATCCACGTGGTTTTTCCGTGACGGCCGTCACGCTCCGCCTGTCGATCATCCGCGACGAATTGAGCGCATTGCCGGTGACCACGCCGCGTTTGTAATGGCGGTAGCCGAAAAGTTCCGCCAGCGCCCGTTTGTTGCGTTCGGTGACAAAAAGGGCGGTGTCCAGACAGCGGCGCTTGAGTCTTTCGATCGTTCCCGGGAATATGCCCTCGAGAAGTCCCGCGTTGCAATGGAAATAGTAGAATTTCTCCTTGATCCACGGCGATGTTGCATCGTCGAGGAAGAAATGCATCGTCTCGCGTGTAGATATGACCGCCTTGGCATGGATGTTTTTCATTAGCCGCGTCAGCGCCCATCCGCAATAAGGGCGGAGATTGGGCATGTCTTTGTCGTACTGCAGATACGAATAGTGTTTCTTGCGGTTGAACAGCCTGCACATCAGCCGCACGGCTATTGAAAGATGCGTGTAGTCGATCATCGGGCGATTGACCGTACCCGGAGGATAGGATCCGGTGCCCCCGTTTTTTAGCGGGCAAAGAAGAACGCGCTTGCCGGCCTCCAACAGTCCTTCTGCTAATGCCTTTGTGGCGAACACAGTGCCGCCCACCCCCGAAAAGTCATAACCGAGAAACGCATAGGTTTCGTTTTGCAGTTTCCGGAAATGTTCGTACATGCGTTCGATATAGTATCCGTCCTTCACCTTGGCGTACGTTTCGTCGTCGGGAATCCGCATGCGCTCTGCGAAAAACGGATTCAGGGCCGGATAGTCGCCGGATGTCAGCCGCTTGACGAATTCCCGCGGATCCTGGATCGCCGCATTTTCGAATTCCTTTTGCGTGCAGTAGAATTTGCGTTCGCGCCGGTAGATGTCCAGATCCTGCGCGTAGAGAAGGACTGGTTTGCGCAGGAAGGTGAAGTCGAAGCCCAGGGAGGAATAGTCGGTTGCGAGTATGTCCGCATTCGAGATTTCGTCCATGACGTCGATTTG
>JAFNRY010000339.1 GCA_017385345.1 Kiritimatiellia bacterium | reverse complement strand
GTCCTCGGCCTCTTCTGGAAGCGCATGAACCTGCGCGGCGCCGTCTGGGGGCTTTCGCTCGGCTTCACGCTCGGCATGGCCAAACTCGCCGCAAACGCGATCTGGGGCGGCGCCGACGGCTACGCTTTCATCCAGGACTACTACTTCTCGGGACTGCTGCTCGTCACATCGGTCGTCGTCGTGGCCGTCTCCTCGCTCACCGCGCCCGCGCCGGACGCCGCCCACCTGAGCGGACTCAACTTCTCATGCCTCGACGCGAAGTACAAAGAGGAGAACCGCGCGAGCTGGAACTGGGTGGACGTCGTCTCGAGCGCCGTCGTCATAGGCCTCGTCGCCTGCGCGTACATCTACTTCTGGACCTGGATGGACTGACGCCGTGAAGGTCGCCGACGTCGCCGCGGTGGACAGGCTCCTCGCGAAGGAATTCGCCTCGCACGACGCGCCCATAGTCGAGCTCGTGCAGGCGCAGACGCGCGACCCCTTCTGCATACTCGTGGCGACCATCATTTCGGCGCGGACGAAAGACGCGTGCACGGCGGGCGCCGTGCGCCGTCTTTTCGCCCTCGGCGAGGGGGCGGCGTTCTCGCCCGCCGATCTCGAACGGCTCGACGAAGAACAGATAGACAAGGCCATCTACCCGGCCGGATTCCACCGCGACAAAGCAAGACACCTCAAAGCGCTTCCCGGCGTCCTTGAATCTAAGTTCGGCGGCAGGCTGCCGCGGACGGTGGAAGCGCTTTGCGAACTTCCGGGCGTCGGCAGAAAAACCGCAAACCTGACCGTCGCGCTCGGCTTCGGGCTCCCGGCGATCTGCGTGGACGTCCACGTCCACAGAATCTGCAACAGGCTCGGGCTCGTCGCGACGAAAACCCCGCTCGAAACCGAAATGGAACTGAGAAGGATTCTGCCGCGGAAATACTGGATTGCGTGGAACAGCCATCTTGTGTCGTTCGGCCAGACGCGCTGCAAGCCGACGGCCCCGCGGTGCGAAGGCTGCCCGGTGGCGCGCTTCTGCGACTTCCGCAAAGAAAGGGAAAAGACATGAACGGAATCGCGCCGGCGATCGTTCTGCTGCTTTGCGGAATCGCGCCTTGCCTGGCGAAGCAAACGCCCGCCCCCGGCGGCGCGACGGGCGCCGGCGAAACGGCTCCGCCGGCGGAGTCGCGCTATATGGCAGCGAGAACGGCCATCGGCGGTTCGATAGCCATACCACTCGTCAAAAAATGCAACTCCGTGCGCGATTTCAAGAAAAGAAACGGCGATGTCAATCCCGAAGACAGGCACATCAAGGAAAAAATCCTGATACAGCTCGCCGGCAAAATAGGACCGGTCAAATACGAAAAACGGACGACGCGCACGGAAAGACCGGCGGAAATCTCGATAAAGACGGAAAGCGCGTGCGACGGCAGCAACAGAAGGACACGGGCCCGGATTGCACGCTCCAGGAGAAACACCGACGTCCACTACAGAACGGCGGTACCGGCGGGATTCGACAAAGCCTTCGAAGAGATGAAAATCCTTGCGGACGAAAACGACGCGGCGGCGTGCGCCGAATACGCCGCCTGCATTTTCCTGGACGTCTTCAAGGGGAAGATGGGAATGTACGACGAAGCCGCCCTCGAATGGTTCGAAAAAGCGGCGAACGCCGGAAGCGATGAAGGCAAGTTCATGTATGCGTTCTGCATGTACTATGGAATAGGCAATTCCGGCAGACAGAACAGAAAGAAAGCGTACGAAACGCTGCGCGAAATGGCGAACGCGCCGCAGGCCAGCGAAGAACCGGAAGGGATCCGCAAACTTTTTACACGCGGCTGGGCGGCCCGCCGGCTCGACGAAGCATTCCGCGAGACCGGCGCTCCCAATCCCTTCCTTTCCGTGAAATCCAAATAACCTCGGGGACTCCCTCCGGAAGAAATAGCAACGTCCGGGAATGACACCCGGATGTCACAGGGAATGACACCCGGATGTCATCGGGTGTGACACCCGGGTGTCACGGGGTGTGACATCCGGGTGTCATAGGGTATGACATCCGGGTGTCATTCCCTTGTGAACCTGAAGACTCGTACAAACCTCCGCGAGAATCCGTCACGACCATCGACGGAAGGCATTGCGGCGCTTGCGGGAATATGGCGAAACGATGCGAACCGCGGGTTGTTTTATGGTATAATCCAACACAAATGGAGAAGAGGAGCAAGCCGCAGATTCTCAACTGGCTGGTTATCGCCGCAATGGCGGCGATTACGATTTCATTCTGGCGGAACGGCACCGGGGAAGGCGCCTTCGTCGAACTCTCGCCCGTGGAGTTCCACCGCGCGCTCGGCGAAGGGCGCGTCGTCGAGCCGCTCCGGCGCATCGTCAACAACGACGAAGGCACGACGCGCCTCGAGGGGGCGCTCGCCGTCGCGCAGGAAGACGGCGGGGCGGGCAAGGCGGCGGAGGGCGGCAGATCGAAGCAGACGGTGCGCTTCCGCGTGAACCTCGTGCCCGGCGAAAACGCGAAACTGATGGACGCTCTCGCGGAGGCCGGGGTGAAAACCCTCGTAAGAAACGAAACTTCCGCGATTTCGCCTTTCCTCGCGAATCTCCTCTTCTTCGCGGCGTTCATGGCGCTTTTCTGGTGGCTGACCGGCCGGCGGATGGGCGGCGGGCCCGGAGGACTTTTCGGCATGGGCAAGTCGCGCGCGAAGCTCCTCAACGGCAAAGAGGAGAAGCCGTCCTGCACGTTCGGCGACGTGGCCGGAATAGACGAAGCGAAAGAAGAGGTGCAGGAAATAGTCGAGTTCCTGAAAAGGCCGGAATCGTTCCGCAAGCTCGGCGGGCGGATACCAAAAGGCGTTCTTCTCGTCGGACCGCCCGGAACGGGCAAGACGCTCCTCGCCAAGGCGATCGCCGGCGAAGCGCGCGTCCCCTTCTTCGCGATGTCTGGCAGCGACTTCGAGGAAATGTTCGTAGGCGTCGGCTCGTCGCGCATGCGCGACATGTTCGCGGAGGCGAAAAAGCGCGCGCCGTGCATCGTGTTCATCGACGAAATAGATTCCATCGGCATGCGGCGCGGCGGAGCGGGCTCGCTCACCGGCTCCCACTCCTACGAGCAGACGCTCAACACGATGCTCGTCGAGATGGACGGTTTCGACGCCAACGAGGGCGTCATAGTGATAGCGGCGACGAACAGGCCGGACACGCTCGACCCGGCCCTTCTGCGCCCGGGTCGCTTCGACAGGCAGGTGAACGTCGAGCTGCCCACGCTCAAAGGGCGGGAGGAGATACTCGCGCTCCACGGCAAGAAGATCAAGTTCGCGCCCGACGCCGACATAAAGCGCACGGCGCGGGGGACGCCCGGATTCTCCGGGGCGGATCTCGCCAATCTTCTCAACGAGGCGGCGCTGATGGCCGTGAAGAAGAAGCTCGACGGGGTCGATATGGCTACGCTCGACGAGGCGCGCGACAAGATTCTCTGGGGGCGCGAGCGCAAGTCGGCCGGCTACTCCGCCAAAGACCGCGAAACGACGGCGTGGCACGAAGCCGGCCACGCGCTGCTCCAGCTCGAGCTGGAGCACACCGATCCGCTGCACAAGGTCACCATCATTCCGCGCGGCAGGGCGCTCGGCGCGACCATGTCGCTGCCGGAAATGGACGTGCTCGGCCGCAACAAGTCGTACTTCCTCGACCAGATGTGCGTATGCTGCGGCGGGCGCATAGCGGAGAAGATGTTCACCGGCGAAATCTCCACCGGCGCGGCGCAGGACATAGCGCAGGCGACCGAAATCGCGCGCAGCATGGTATGCACCTACGCGATGGGCGGCGGTTTCGGATTCCAGTCGTTCTCCGCCCCCGCCGCGTTCCCAGGCTTCGACGCGCCGCCCGCCTTCAGCGAGGAAACAGCGCGGAAAATCGACGCCGAGGTATCCAGGCTCGTGAACGAGGCGTATTCGCGCGCCGAGAAGATCATAGAGGCCAATCGCGAGGGGCTGGAAAAGCTCGCTAAAACCCTTGTCGAAAAAGAAACAATGGACGGGCGCGAAGTCGAGGAGCTTCTCGGAAAGAAGCGCGGCGCCGGAAACGCGGAGGCCTGATGGAAACGTTCTCGGCCGCGGCACAAATCGCCATTCTCTACACGGCGCTTTACTGGATACTGAAAAGCGCAAAGGGTTCGCGCTTCGGCCAGGCGCTCATGGGCATCGGAATACTCACCACCCTGCTGGCGCTGTTCACCTACCTCTTCCACTTCCACGTACTCTCGCTCATAATCAAATATCTGCTGATCTACCTGTCGATCTCGACGGTCGTGATCTTCCAGCCGGAGATACGGCGCATACTCGCCACGGTAGGGGCGCTCGGCGGCGGATCGGGCCAGCAGCGCGGGACGCGCGGCGGCGCGGCGACTCCGGAAGCGTTCGTCGAGGCGGTTGCGCTGCTCTCTTCGCGGCGCCTCGGCGCGCTCTTCGCCTTCGAAAGAGGCATCTCTCTTCGAGGATACGAAGAATCCGGAGTGGTCACGGACGCCGCGATTTCAAAGGAACTGCTGACCGCTGTTTTTACTCCGCCTCTTCCGCTGCACGACGGCGGCGCGGTAGTTCGCGACGGCCGCCTCGCCTCCGCCCACTGCATATTCCCGGTTTCCAACAATCCCGATCTCGTCCAAAGCGGCATGCGCCACCGCGCGGCCGTCGGAATGTCCGAAGAGACGGACGCGATCGTTCTCGTCGTATCC
>JAFNRY010000034.1 GCA_017385345.1 Kiritimatiellia bacterium | reverse complement strand
GTTCGCAGCCGCCGCGACGACGGCCAACAGCATTTGTTTTTTCATGGATCCGGCCTCCTGGAGTTCAGGGTTTGACGAAGATCAGCACGGCGGCTTCGGCGCGATGGAGCAGGTCTTCGAGCTTCATATAGTCGGAGAGGACGTTTCTCCTGCCGCGGTCCGTCCCGCACGGAAACACGACGTGGAAAGTATCTTCGTCGAAGCCGAACCCGTCGATGAAAGCGATGTCGAGCGGCCAGACGACGGATTCGTCGGGCGTCATCGGCAGGCTTTGGCGGACGATCGCCACGGGGCGCGACTCAAGGATGCTCCTGCGTATGTCGTCCTTGCGGCTGTAGAGTTTTTCGGCGTCGGAGCACTCGAAGAAGTCGTCCTTCGGAAGCCCCATGGCGGCGGAGCATCTCTCGATCCACTCCGCCTTGTCCTCCGAAGGGTCGTCGAACCCCTTGTTGGCCAGACCGGCCTCGACGACGAGCTTTTCCGCCGCCTGCTTGAGTTTTTTGTATTCCTCCATGCGCTCCGGCGGGCGACTGCCGGCCGGGAAACTGTGGACGCGCGCGAAATCGACTTCCGGATACGGAGCGGACGCGCCGGAGCCGGTCTTCTTGCTTCTGGATTTGCCCTTGCGGGCTTTGTCCTTCTTGTTCTTTTTATCCTTTTCCCTGTTCTTCTCCGCCTGCCCGGCAACCGTCTTGCCGCCGGAATGGCGGCTCGAGGCGGACGACTGGCGCGAGGAGGAGGACGCGCGCGGTTTCGCCTGCCGGCCGCGGCTTTGCGCGGCGGCGACGGCACGTCCTTCGGCCCACATCGGCGCCCTGTAGTAGTTGCAAAGCGTCATCATCGCCACGAGCGGGTTCGACGACGAATAGGCGTTTTCGGCGTTAGGCGGCCAGCCGTAGCGCCCTGCGGTGTACCTCTCGCCAAAATGCAGATCGCTGTCGGAGAACAGTTTCGGCTGCCCGGCGCCGGCCTTGTCCACCGGCAGTTTCACGCCCTTCTGGTTGTCACCGTACCGTATGCCGTTCGCGTTCCTCGCGTAGGTCCGCACGTAATACACCGTCCCCGGCTCGAGCCCCAGGATGCGCGCGTCGTACCTGTCGCGGTGGAAGAGGGGGAAGAGGGTTCCGGTCTTTTCGTCGGGGTTCTTGGTCTTGCCGTAGCAGAAGCCGTATTCGGTCAGCAGCGGTTCGCCGCGGTAGCGCACGTCCATGGATGCGCGGAACGACGTCGGGAAGAGTTCGGTTATCTCCTCGAGATGCGTCTGCGGAAGAAGCGAATATTCGAGATCCTCCTTTGAAAAAGACGTCTCCGGGAATTCGACGGTGAACTTGCAGTCGCCTTCGGGCGTTAGGGAGATGTTCTTGATGGCGACGCCCGCCGGGAGGAGGTTCGGGAGCACCGCCGCCGGATCGCTCTTTTCGTCGAACGAATCGCCGGGCTTGAGGAACGGGCTTCCGCCTCCTTCGCCCTTGTGCCACGGATCGCCGCGCCTGTACGCGTAGCAGAGGTCCGGCGGGCCGAGCATCGGCGAAGTCAAAGTCGTGTTTATCGCATAGACTATCAACCCTTCGAAAGCCGGGTTGCCGAGGGGGGCCTTGTCTTCGTGGCAGTACTCGACGCAGAGCAGGTAGTTCGGGTGCGAAGTCTGTATCAAAAGCCCCAGAGGCTGCGTCGAATCCGTCTTGGCGCGCGGAGCGAGGGTGTATTCGCCCGGTTTGTCGATCTTGGGATACATCGACGCCGGCAGGAAGGCGTGGTAGATGAAGCGCACCCATCCCGGCCCCATCGGGCCGTATCTCCACGCGAGGCAGGGATTGCCTCCGACGCCGTCGTAAGGCTCGGTGGCGTGGTAGAAGTCCGGCGCGCCGAGGCGGTGCCCGATTTCGTGGGCTATCGTGCCGCCGTCGCCGGGATATCTGACCTGCGGAATGGAATTGGGCCACAGCGGATCTTTCCACGGAACGGAGGGCGCGTACTTGGAAAGAGGATCTATGATGCCGCGCTCCATCGCCTCCTTCGACGGCTTCGGAGGATACGGCTTGTAGGGCCGGCCGGCCGTCTCGGCGCGCAGGAACTTTTCGTAAACCTCTTGGTCGCCGCAGGGCTGCATGCAGTACACCCAGCAGATGAAGGCGTTGCCGGGCAGTCTTTTTTTCGAATGCTTTTTGACGTATTTGAACGCCTCGTCGCGCAGCTTCGCCGCGCGCGTCATGCCTTCGGGTCGCGACTTGAACCCGATCGAATTATTCCAGCCGTCTTCGACGCAGTACCAACCCAGCGGCTGCGGCGCCATGTATATGGCGTCGTAGGCCTCTATGCGCGGCCACGTCGTGTTTCTGGAATACTCCTTGTAGTAGTCTTCAATCGGCATTCCCTGGATGTGCGACAGCGAATCGCGCACGTATTCCGCCGAAACGGGATTGACGCAGTCCGGGAACGCTATGACCACCAGATTGACGGCGAACTCGCCGCGCTTGACCGGCGAGGCGCGCTCCGGACCGTACTTGTCGGAGGTCGTGCTCTTGGAAAGCTGGAGCCCCGGCGGCCTGCCGTCGTGCTTTTCGACTTCGGAGGCCGGGGGTTTCCTGGCTTGTGGCGTCGTCGCGCCGACGGCGGAGAACGCCGCCGCCAGCGCCAGCAGGACTGCCGGAAGCCTGCTCATTTATCGTCCAGCGCCGCGATGCCGGGGAGGATCTTTCCTTCGAGGAACTCGAGCGACGCACCGCCGCCGGTCGAGACGTGGCTCATTTCGGGGGCCTTGCCGCTCTTCTTCACCGCGCTGACGCTGTCGCCGCCGCCGATGATCGACGTGCCGCCGGCCGCCTTCACCGTCGCCACCGCCTCGCACACGCCGTAGGTGCCCTTCGCGAGCGGAGCGAACTCGAAGCAGCCCATCGGCCCGTTCCACACCACCGTCTTCGACTCCTTCACGGCCGCCGAGAACAGCTCGACGCTCTTGGGGCCGATGTCGAGGCCCATCCAGCCGTTGGGTATGTCGCCTTCGACGATCTTCGTCTGAATGTCGCTCGCATCCTTCGTCTCCGGGAACTTGTCGGCGATCACGTTGTCCACGGGGAGCAGGATCTTGATGCCCTTGGCCGCCGCCATCTCGAGCATTTCCTTGCAGTACGACACCTGGTCGTCCTCGCAGAGCGAATTGCCGATCGCCATCCCCTGCGCCTTCTTGAACGTGTAAGCCATGCCGCCGCCAATGATCAGCGTATCCACCTTGTTCAGCAGGCTCTTGACAACCGCCAGCTTGTCGGACACCTTGGCGCCGCCGAGTATCGCGGTGAAGGGGCGGACCGGGTTCTCGACCGCGTCGCCGAGGAACTTGATCTCCTTCTCGAGCAGGAAGCCGCTGACCGCCGGCTTGATGTAGTCGGCTATCACGGCGGTGGAAGCGTGGGCGCGGTGCGCCGTGCCGAACGCGTCGTTGCAGTAGATGTCGCCGTAGGAAGCGAGCTTCTTGGCCATGGCCGCGCGGTTAGCCTTCAGCTCGGCCTTCTTGGCCGCGAACTCCTCGTCCGTCAGGTGGATGCCCTTCTTGTCGTCGTCCTTCTTGACCTTTCCGTCCTCGGCCTTGTAGAAGCGCGTGTTCTCGAGAAGCGCGACCTCGCCGGGCTTGAGCGACGAAACGACTTCGTCGGCCGCCATGCAGTCGGGCGCGAACTTCACCTCGATGCCGAGCTTGGCGGAAAGATCCTCGGCCACGGGCTTGAGCGTGAAGGCCTCTTCGTAGCCCTTGCCCTTCGGACGCCCGAGATGCGACATGAGAACGAGCGACCCGCCCTGCTCGAGCACGTACTTGATCGAAGGCAGCGCCGCCGCGATGCGCGTATCGTCGGTTATCTTGCCGGAGCCGTCTTTCGCCATCGGCACGTTGAAATCGACCCTCATTACGACGCGCTTGCCCTTGATCTCGACGTCGCGCAGTGTTTTCTTCGCCATTTTACCCTCCTCTTGTTTCTTTGCGGGACAAAGGGCGCCGCGAGTCTCCCTCGGCGACGCCCCTTGCAATCACATTCCCGCTGTTCCTTGGTTTGTTCTTGTTTGTTCTCTTTACGTCGCGGCCGGACTTGCGTCAGGCCTCTTTCGAAATCTTGTTGATCTTCAGCTGCGCGCGCGATTTCTTGCGATTCGCCGTGTTCTTGCTGATGATGCCTTTCTTGACGGCCTTGTCCAGACCCGAGACGAATTCTACGAGTTTCTTCTTGGCGTCGTCTGCCGAACCCGCGTCGGCCGCCTTGAAGAGCTTCTTGTGCATGTCGTGCAGCTTCGCTTTCGCGACCTGGTTGCGCTTGCGCGCCTTCTCGTTCTGGCGGTCGCGCTTCCTTGCGGCGCGTCCCCCTTTTATATTTGCCATTTCTTTTCTTCCTTTTCTGGGAATGTTCGCCTTATATTCTATAATATGCGCCCGTACTTGTCAAACGGGCAAATCTTGCCGCCATCGCAGGCGGAACGGGCCTCCTGCCCGTCGATATGGCGGGAAACGCCTTCGACAACAGACTGGAAGCCCGTTCCGTTTGCAACAGACTACTTCATCTTTACTTCGACTGTGAAGAAGTGGTACTGGCGCAGGATTGAAGCGTCGGCGTCGTCGGCGATAGGCGTCCACTTCTCGTCCTCCAGCCGTATCTTCCCGTATCTGATATAAGTACGGGTCGCGCGAAGCTCTGGCGTGTCCGGCTCCCATGTCACCTTCGG
>JAFNRY010000338.1 GCA_017385345.1 Kiritimatiellia bacterium | reverse complement strand
CCGGCGAGAGAGGCGGCCTTCGCGGTTTTCTCCCGCGCCGCATCGACGCGTCCCGATATCGTCGCCGCGTCCTCCTTGTTGGTGACCGCCGCGCAGATTGCTTCTTTCACCGGTATCCAGACGTCCGCCAGCCTCGATATTTCGGCGGAAAGCCCGTCGGCTGCGGCCACGGCGGCCTGAGGCGCGTTGGTGAGAACCGTCTCGAATTCTTCCATGGCGCGGCGGATGCCGGCGGTTGCGTCCGCGAGAAGGGCGGCGGGGTCTTTCCCGCGGGAGGATTCGAGGATTTTGTTGATGCGCTCCGTTTCGCGGAGCGCGGCGAGGCCGTCGATGGCGCGGGTGAAGTTGTCGTTGGCGCGTTTTTCGCCGGGCGCCGCCCGCAGGGCGATCTGCGCGGCGGCCGCCGCCTCTTCAAGTCTTTCCAGGGCGTTCGTGCAACCCGGCCTGCGGGCCTCGTCGTTTTGTATTTTAGCGACCACTTCCGCCGCGCGCGCCCCGTATTCGCGCGAAAGCATCAGCCCTCTGAGCGTTTTCAGCGCGTTCGTGGAATCGCCGGCGAGATAGAATCCTACGCCTTCGTTCCATATTTCCGTCTCGTTTTCCGCGGTCTTGCCGGAGCCGTCCGTCCCTGCGGCCGACAACGCGGCCGCAAATATCGCGGCCATTATCGACAACCTTGTTTTTTTCACGCAAATGATTATACCAAAGCCTGCGACATTATGGTAGAATACTCGTCGTAAAGATACCTTAAGGTATGTATAAAACGAAAGACGGTATGGAGCGAGAAGGAGTTGGCGAAGAAAAAAGATAACAAAACGGAGCAGCCCCCGAGCCTGTTCGACAATCTCGACATGTTCGGAATGGACGACTCCGCGGCGGACGCGCCCGCAGCCGGAGACAAGGCGGACGGAGAGCCGGCCCGGAAGGACGGTCCGGCGAGACCGGCGGCCGCCGCGAATCCCGTCGCGGCGGTTGCGGGCGGCGGGCTGACCGGAGCCGGCCCGATGCGCGATCTCTACGATTTCAACTTCCGCCAGTATTCCGCCTACGTAATCTGCTCGCGTGCGATACCGGCGGTGGAGGACGGGTTGAAGCCCGTTCAGCGCCGCATCATGCATTCGCTGTGGGAAAAGGACGACGGACGCTACACCAAAGTCGCCAACATCGTCGGCCACGCCATGCAGTACCATCCGCACGGCGACGCTTCGATAGGCGACGCCATCGTCGTGCTCGCCAACAAGCTCTGGGGCGAGGGCAAGGGCTATCTCATAGACGGCCAGGGCAACTACGGGTCGCTCTACACCGGAATGCCGCACGCCGCGACCCGCTACATAGAATGCCGTCTTACCGATCTGGCCCGCAAAGAGGTGTTCAATCCAAAGACGACCGAATTCGTGCCCAACTACGACGGCCGCAAGGAGGAGCCGGTGTATCTGCCGGCGAAAATCCCGCTTCTGCTCATGATGGGCGCGGACGGCATAGCGGTAGGCCTTTCCACGGCGATACTTCCGCACAACTTCATAGAACTTCTGGAAGCGGAGATCGCGCTTCTGCAGAAAAAACCGTTCGAACTTTATCCGGACTTCCAGCTCGGCGGGACGATCGACGTCAGCGACTACCAGGACGGGCTCGGCAAGGTGAAGGTGCGGGCGAAGGTGGAAAGCGACGACAAGTCGAAGCTCGTCATAACCGAACTTCCCTGGGGGGAGACGACCGACAGCCTTTCCGCATCCATCGAAGAGGCAGTCAGAAAGAAGAAGGTTCCGGTCCGGAAGATACACGATCTGACGAGCGAGAGCGTGCGCATCGAACTGGAGCTCCAGGCGGGCGCGAATCCGGAGAAGGCCATGGCGGCTCTTTTCGCGTTCACCGACTGCGAGAAGTCCATCGCTTCGCGCCCCGTGGTTCTCGATGGCGGGCGGCCGAAGCTGATGACCGTGCGCGGAATCCTCGAAAAGAACGTCGAACGGCTCACTGCGCTGACGAAGCGCGAACTGGAAATACGTCTTTCCGAACTCGACGATCTGTTCCACGCCAGAACCCTGGACAGGATATTCATCGAGGAGCGGATCTACAAGCGCATAGAAAAAGAGAAGACGCTCGAAGGAGTGGTCGAGACGGTGCTCGAAGGGTTCCGCCCTTTCAGGGCGCAGTTGCGGCGCGACGTGGCGCGGGAGGATGTCGACCGCCTGCTGAAGATACCGATCCGGCGCATTTCGCAATTCGACATCGACAAGAACAGGCGTGATATAGAGGCCGTGCTCGAAGAAGAAAGACAGGTGCGCGACAATCTCGACCACCTGAAGGCGTTCGTCGTGAAGTATCTCAAGGGGCTCGTCAAGGAATACCGGGCGAAGTATCCGCGCTGCACGAGGGTATCGCGCACTCCGTTCAAGGCGGTCGATGTGAAGGCGATAACCGCCGGTGAACTCACGGTCAAGTGGGACCGCGAAGCCGGATACGTCGGAACCGGCATGAAGACCGGCGACGAATTGTTCAAATGCTCGTCGCTCGACGAACTCGTGCTCGTGTGGAAGGACGGGAAGTTCCGCAAGGTGCAGCCCGAAGACAGGATTTTCGTCGACAAGAACCTTCTTGCCGTCATGAGATACGACCAGGAGAAGGATCGCGACACGCGCGAATTCACCTGCGTTTACGAGGACGGAGGGTACGGTTTCAGCTACATAAAACGGTTCAGGTTCGGCGGACTCATCCGCAACAAGGACTACCGGCTCGCGCCGGAAAAGCCGAAGTCGAAGATTCTGTTCTTCTGCGAGGGCTGCCCGGACACGCTGTACGTGAAATACAAGCCGGCCAAAAACCAGAAGATACACCAGCAGTATTTTCTGCCCAGAGAGAACGATGCGGTGCAGATACGCGGCGCGTCGGCCAAGGGCAGGCAGTTGACCACGAAACCGATCGCGAGGATATCCTCGTCGAAGGGCGCGTGGTGGAACGAAACGGAAGCGCCGTCCAAGGGGATATTGGACTGACGCCGAAAGGAGGAGGAAGATGAAAGAGAAAAGAACGATGAAAGCGGCGGCGGCCTTTGCCGCGGTCGCCGTCATGGCTGCGGCCGCGGCGTTCGCCGGCCCGGGCCACCATCGCGGTCCCGGTCCCGGACGCGGCAGAGGACCGGCGCCGGTCTTCCGCGGCGGCGGCCACCATCACCACCATCACAGCGCCTGGGGACGCGGAGGCTCGCATTTCTGGCCGGGTTTCGTGGGCGGAGTAGTAGGCGGCCTTGTGGCCGATACAATCGTGCCCCGTCCTTCTCCGGTGGTCGTGACCACTCCGGTCGTAACCACTCCGGTAGTGACCGCTCCCGTAGTGACCGCCCCGGTGGTCGCGGCTCCGGTGGTCGCTGCTCCCGCCCCAGTGGTAGTGGCTCCAGTTCCGCAGACCGTCTGGGTCGAGGGACGCTATATCGAGCAGGTGCAGTCCAACGGGACCATACCGCGCGTGTGGCAGCCCGGTCACTACGAACAGCGCTGAGAATGCGTCGCGGCGTGTTCATAACGCTCGAAGGCGGCGAGGGCTGCGGCAAATCGACGCAGGCCCGCCGCCTTGCCGCCTGGCTTGGTGAACGCGGCGTCCGCACTCTTCCGGTGCGCGAGCCGGGGGGCTCCCCGCTGCCGGAAGCCGTCCGTTCCATGCTCAAGCGCGGAATCGACGGCGACACGCCATGCGATCGCGCCGAACTGCTGCTGTTCCTCGCGGCCCGCGCGCAGCTCGTCGAGAAAATTATAGTCCCGGCGCTCGAGTCGGGCGTCTGGGTTGTCAGCGACAGATTCTCCGATTCGACCGCCGCGTACCAGGGAGCCGGGCGCGGCCTCGACGCGGACTTCATCAAGGCGGCGAACGGCTTCGCATGCGCGGGATTGTCGCCGGATCTGACGATTCTGCTGGAGCTGCCGCGCGAAACGGCTTTGCGCCGCATATGCGCGCGCAAAGCGGCAGGCGGCGCGGGCGACAGGATAGAGGACGAGAACGAGGCGTTCCATTCGCGCATCGCCGCCGCATTCCGCGCCATAGCCGCGTCCGAGCCCGGACGTGTCGCGACGATCGATGCTTCGGGGACGCCCGAAGAGGTCTTCGCCGCCGTTTCAACCGTCGTACAGAAAAGGTTTTTTGCGTCCGTCCCGGGCGCGGAAAGGAGTTGACGTCAAATGCCGGTCATGTTTGCAAATTCATTGTGGGACGGGTTTCTCCTCTCGAGCGCGGTAGGCCAGGGAATCGTGCTTCTGCAGCTCGCGGCGGGGTTCGTCGGCGTTGCGGTGTGCATTGGAAAATGGCGCGACATAGCGGACAGCAAATCCCGCTACGCCAGATTCCTCGACGATTTCGAGGCTTCGGGCGAAGTGCTCGAATACTACCTCAACAGGAGGCCTACGGAAGAAGCGGGGCTGGAGGGGATATACCGCAAGACGTGCGAAAGGCTGCTGCGGGTCATATCGCCCGACGTGAGGACGCTGCTGACCGGGCGTGGCGCGGAGGGGGGCGCCGCGGCGGCGCTCACCGCGAGGGAGATCGATCTCGTGCGCGGAACTTGCGAATTTTCGCTCGAAGGCGAGCAGATGAGGCTCGAGCGCGCCACAGGGATAACGGCTACGATCGTCGCCGTGTCGCCCATGCTCGGATTGCTCGGCACTGTCTGGGGCGTCCTCGACGCCTTCGCGGAGATGGGCAGCGCGGGCACCGCCAATCTCGCCACGATAGCGCCGAGCATTTCGTCGGCGCTCGTCACAACGGTGGTAGGCCTGCTCGTGGCGCTGCCCGGAATAATCATTTACAACATACAAATCTACACGATCGGCAAACTCTCGGCCCAGGCCGGCGGATTCGCCGACGAACTTATCGGCCGGATAGCCTGCGAATTCCAGGGAAGGGGAGCCTGACCGTGCTGCGGACGCGCAAAAGCCGCATGCGGGCGGGCAGGCCGCAGGCGACGATCGACATGACTTCGCTCATCGATCTGACCTTCCTTCTCCTCGTCACCTTCATCGTCACCCTGCCGGCGCTCGAACAGGGCGTGACGATTCTCCTGCCGCAGGGGAAGACCGACGAACTGCCGACGAAGGACCGCAAGGCGACTACGGTGACGATCGATGCGCAGAGCAGGATCTACATCGGCGACAGGCCGGTCGACGCGCAGGAGCTCGAACGTACGCTGGCGAAACTGGCCGCGGAGGACCCGGATCTGCCGGTGCTCGTGCGTGGCGACGAGAGGCTCGACTACGGCAGCGTGATGAACGTGGTGAAAATCGTTTACAAGTGCAGGATCCGCCGCATGGCTCTCGTGACGGTGGAGAAGTAGATGTTTATCGACCGCGAGAAGCCGCCGGATATTTTCGGCGCCGCCAACTTCATGATGGCGGGCGCCGTTTACGCGGCGGCCATTTTCGCGATCTGGATCGCCGGCAGGTTCAACTCCGCTCCGAAGGAGGAGGTTTTCCCGATCGACATGACCATCGTCGTGCACGAGAACCTCGAGGGCGCGGAAGACGAACCGCCGCCGGAAACTCCGCCGCAGCCAGAACCAGAACCCGAGCCGGAGCCTCCGGCGCCGCCCGAGCCGCCGCCCCCGGCCCCGGCGAAGCAGCCGGAGGAGACCGTGAAAGACGCGCTCGTCCGCGAAGCGCCGAAGACGAACAAGGTCGAAATCGCGAAGAACGAAGCCAAGCCGCCCAAGGCGAAGCCGGAGGAACCGAAGCCCGATCCGAAAAAGCTGCGCGAAGAGCGTATTGCGAGGATGCGCGCTTCCACCAAAAAAATAAAAGACAGCCCGGCTCTGGCGAGACAGCCGAGGAACAACGGTCGCACCGAGGCGTCGCCGCCGGATCTCGCCCGGCTTCTCGGCGATGTCGCGTTCAAACCCGGTTCGCGCAACAGCGGTCTCGATGCGAGCGACGCCAAACGCTGCATTTCGCTGATATACGAAGCGTACTACAGCCAGTGGACGAGTCCGGTGAAGACGCGCGATCTGGGCGAAATGCTGCTCAAGGTTTCGTTTTCCAGAACCGGCGAGGTTGTTTCGTGGAAACTGGTCAAATCGTCCGGCGACGCCGCGGCGGACGCTTCCGTGGCGGAGGCGGCGGGGAAAGTGAAGTCGGTAAGGGGCCTTTCCGCGGGTTTCATAGAAAAGAATCCTTCGGTGGTCGTAAGGTTCACGGTAAAGTAGTTT
>JAFNRY010000337.1 GCA_017385345.1 Kiritimatiellia bacterium | reverse complement strand
GACATTGGCGCCGAGAATCGCGTAGTTCCCGTCGAAAGCATGCTTCCCGTTGACGGTGGGAAGGTTTCGCTTGGGCCGCATTCTCTGACGATACTTTGCCTCTGACGACCGGCTGACGCATAGAGAAGACACGAGAAGTGAAAAGCCGCGCGGAGATCACGTCCGTGCGGCTTTCTTATCTACCGCCCGTGCCGGGGCCGGTCAACTTTTCCAGATTTCGACAGTCCCGTCCTGGCGCAGGACGGAAAGGCGGACGTCGTGCAGACCTGCGTCGCGCAGCGCCTCTGCGGCCGATTCTCTGGCAAGATGCGGCGCGTTGCATTCTTCAGAAAGATGCGCGAGGGCGAGCGCCTTGAGTTTCGGGCGCGCGAAACGGCGGACAAGCCCGGACGCGTCGAAATTGGAAAGATGGCCCCTGTCGCCGCGTATGCGGCGCTTGAGGCATTCCGGACGCGCGCTCGTCTCGAGCAGCACCGGGTCGTGGTTCGATTCGAGCGTCGCCGCGTCCGCATCCATCAGGTGCGCTCCTATTGAATCGAGAGGCGCCCCGACGTCGGTTGCGTGGAAATAGACGAAGTTTTCGGCTTTGACCATGAAGCCTACCGGATCTGGAACGTCGTGCGGAATGGAGAAGGCCGTGATTTCAAACGGTCCCGCCTGAAAAGTCTGGCCGTTTTCGAAAATGTTGAACGCCGCGTCGGTCTCAAGACAGTGCGAAATCGCTTCCGCCGTCATCCAGTTGGCGAAAAGAGGCGTTTCCGGACGGCATTTGGCGAACATCGGCACGCCCCGGGCATGGTCGATGTGGTCGTGGGTGAAGACTACGGCGGAAACGGAGCCGGGATCCACGTCCGCTTCCTTGCAGCGAGCCTTGAAGGTGCGGTACGAGACGCCGCAATCCACGAGAAGCGTATGGCTTCCGGACTGGACGCAATATGCGTTGCCGCCGCTGCCGCTGGCGAGGGAGACTATTCTCATGCCTTGCCGGCGAACGCTTTTGCGGCGATGTCTTTGCGGAAGAACATTCCGTCGAAAGATATTCTGCCAGCCGCTTCGTACGCCTTGGCCACGGCTGTTTCGAGCGTGTCTCCGAGCCCCGTGACGGAAAGAACCCTGCCCCCCGACGTGAGCAGCGAGCCGTCGTCGCCGCGTTTCGTGCCGCAGTGGAACACGGTGGCGCCCGTCTTCGCCGCCTCGTCGAGGCCTGAAATCCGCTTGCCCTTTTCGTATTTGCGCGGGTAGCCGCCGGACGCGAGAACCACCGTGGCCGCCGCTCCCGGCGAGACGGAAACGAGTTCCGGTCTCAGCGTCCCGGTTGCCGCCGCGAGGAGGGCGCCCGCGAAGTCGCCGCCGATCAAAGGCAGCACGGCCTCCGTTTCGGGGTCTCCGAAGCGCGCGTTGAACTCCACCACGTTGATGCGCGACCCCGAAAGCGCCAGCCGGCCGCCGGGCGGCGTTATCATCAGCCCGGCGTACAGGATGCCCCGGTATGGCGTTCCGCGTTTCGCCAGCTCCTTGATTACGGGCATGACGATGCGCTCTTTGATTTCCGCAAGCGCTTCCGGCGTCGCGACCGGCGCCGGCGCATACGCCCCCATGCCGCCGGTGTTGGG
>JAFNRY010000336.1 GCA_017385345.1 Kiritimatiellia bacterium | reverse complement strand
GGCGGAATACAAGGTCCGCGACGAGCATCCTGTACTCCGGGTTGCCCTCGAGCTTGTAGTGCATCTCCGCCGGGTTGAAGTTGGCGAGAGCCCTGAAATTGGCATGCCCTTCTTCCGTACCCCACCAGAAACAACCGAAGTCGCCCGCGCCGTAGCTGCCGTAGCCGAGCGAAAGTTCCGCGTCATGCCGGTGGAATATCCAGCCCGCGCCGCTGATGCCGTTGAAACTCTTCGTGTCGTCGTAGCGGTTGCGGAGCATTGCGATATTGTTGGGATGGAGTCTATATGCAGGGCAATCCTGGTCGTTTGTGAAATGGGCTGTAAGCATGTACACGGCAAGGTTCGTAGGATTGAGGTAAATTGGATAGTCCGGGTTGCGCGTACCGTCGGGGTTGAGCCCCATTACCTTATTGTAGTTGGAAGCGTATGCGCCGGAATATCCCTGGTTGACGGTGATGTCCCAGAAATTGGTCCATCCCGTCTTCTCGCCGTCCACAATGCCGGTCTTGTAGTCGATCACGCCGCTGGAGTGCGACGTGCGCACAACGTCCCAGTCTTCGTCGTCGCCGCCAAAGTAGTATTCGCCGAAGTGCCCGTCGGTGCGCTCCTCCGTCTGGTACAGGCCCCAGTACGCGCCGTTGATGAAAAGGTGGTAGTAGCGGCTGCGGTGGTACGACTGCCCCATGTCGCGCTGGCAGTCGCGGGAGAACACGTCCTCGACAAGAGTGAAATCGCGATTGCCGCCAAGTTCCCACGAGTGGTTCTGCGCGGTGCGGAGATCGATCTTGTCGAACGTGTCCACGCCCTCGTCGCCAAACAACTTGTATTCGAGCTTGTTCTCGCCGTATTCGCTACGGAAGAAGAGTCGCAAGGCGTGCTTGCGGCATCCGCCCTGGCGGCTCATGCCGCCGCGTATGCGGAGGCCGGCCGGGACGGTGATTCCGCCGGCGGAGGCGTTTGTGGCGGAGAACATCTCGAACACGACGTGCCGCTCCCACGCGCGGCCGTCGTTCATCGCGTTCACATATATGCCTGTGGACGAGTTAAAGAGACCGGACGGATCGACAACGAGCGAGACGGTGTCGATGCCGTTTGTGAAACTGTTGAGGATGTTGGCGCGGTACTTCGCGACGACGTCCGACCGCATGCCGTACTTGAGGTTCTGTCCGTTCACCGACGCGGCGACCTGGTTGTACCCAGTGTCAGTGCCGGACGGGAAGCCCGCCGGACCGTCCTTCTGCTCAAGGATGTCCTCGACGAACAGGTAGGTGGCGGAGGTGTCGTACTGCAGGACGGCGTTCGCGTTGGGCACTGCGGCCCGGACGACCGTAGTGCGGGATATCTCGATCGGGCCCGTGTACAACGTCTTGGAGGCGTCCGGCGCCGTTCCGTCGAGAGTGTAGTAGATGGCGGCATCCGGCGCTTCAGCGCACGAAAGTTCGAGCGTGAACGGTTCGGTCTTGTATCCGTGCGGAACGGAGAAGGACACCTTCGGCGTAGGGCCGTCCTTTGCGTCGGCGCCATTCGCCGCACCCGGCGTAGGACGCAGGAAGTAGTACACTTTGTCCTCGCCTTCGGCAGCCGGCAACATCAACTCCGCCGCAAGGAACATCTCGCGGTCTCTGCCGATATCGTCCTGGACGGATATCAGAAGCGTATTGGTCCCCGACGTCAGATACGCGGCCGGCACGGCGAAAGTCTCGTATTGAACGGCATCAGGCTTCGCACGCGGCCCGTTTGCGGAGACCGACGCGAACGTGCGGCCGTTGACGCTCGCCGTGAAGCCGTCGGCGTAGCATATGCGCAGTTGCGCATTTTCGCCAGGCACGGCGTCGAGGTTGAAAGCGGTGCGCCACTCGAACGCTCCAGTCTCGCGGACGGCGTCCGAAACATCCGTTCCCGCGGCAAGCTGCGCCGCATATGGCGCTGCGTGCGCAATCTCGCCCTCGCCTACGGGAGTCAGCTCCAGGCTGTCGGCGTTCGGTTCTGCGCCGGCGCCCTCTCCGGATTCCGGCGGTTCGCCCTCCATGAAAAGCAGCTCCGGCGCGGCGGCGCCGTCCACGGCCGTGCATCTGAGCGTGACGTCGTACGCGCCCGCCTCTGGGAAGGAGAACACCGCCCATGTGTTTTCCAGCGTCCATTCAACTCCACCGCGGGAGAAGACAACAATACTGTTGCCCCGGCCGCCGCATTTGAACGTCCACTTCCCGGCACGCGGAATCAGTACTGTTCCAAACGCCAAAAGCTCAGCATTCCCGCCCTGCACGCCGACGGCGGAGGTTATGGCGGCGCAGACGTTCGTGACCGGCGCGGCGGACGGCGAAACGCGCGAAACCACCGTGAACCCGGCGGCGGCCGCATTCGTGGCAGCCAGCGGCCCCGTGCAGGAAATCCATTCCCCAGCGCCGTCCGCGCGCCATTCGGCAGCGTCCTCCCGCCCGACGAGCGCCCTGTATCGCGTACCCGTGCCAACCGAAATGTCTTTTATCGACACTCCGAACTCAACGGAATGGACAATGTCCCCTTCCGGCGTCGCGAGAAACACCGTTTCGCCGCTGGACGAAAGACCCGTCTCCGTGTACGCCTCAGAATCCGCGAAGTTCTTGTAATCCTTCTCCGCCCATACGATCTTGAAGCCTTTGGCCGGGACGATCGCGCTCCCCTTGATCTTCTTCCACTTGGATTGCGCCTTGTTGGGATTGTCGGAAAGATACCATCCCGTTATGTCGATGTCGTAGTCCGCCTTGTTGCGTATCTCGATCCAGTCGAGACCGGATTTGCCGTTGCGCGTCTTGAGCGTACCGCCGTTCGACGCCATGATCTCGTTGATCGAGAGGAGCGTCGAGGGCGAAACCGTGCGCGGCCGGCCGTTTTCGGGAAGAGTCATGTCGCCGTCCATGGTGAACACCATGGCGGCCCTGTCGATGAACGAACCCGCGTTTCGCGAAAACGTCGCCGTGACGGAAGCCCCGTCCGGAATCATGTACGTGCCATCGTCTTCCGGATCCACCGCCTTGCCGTTGGCCTTGACCGACACGAGAGTCATGTAGTCGAAGGCCTCAGGCACCGTCAGCACGCGATATGTCTCCTGCGCGGAGGTCTCCGCGGCAAGATACGCAACATCGCCGCTGCCGGTGAATACGAAGCCCGAAACCGACCCGCCTGTGCGCAACGCCAGAGGAGACCATTCGCCGTATGTCGAGGCGAGGGTCGCGCCGTCCGCCTCGTATTTGACCTGACGGACTCCATCGATCGTACGCAACAAAACGCGGATCGACACGTCTTTGTCCGAATCCGGGACTTCGCCGCTCAGGGCCGCCCACGAGTTGGTGCCGCCTGCGGCATCCGCAACAACGCCGTACCAACTTTCGGTCCCGTCTTTCTCCATCACGGTTATGCCGCATTTTATCTCGTCGGGCGCGGGCAGCAAGGCAGAATCCCAAATGGCGGAGAATTTGGCGATAAACGCGGCGGAAATCTCTTCTTCGTCGATGGAACGCGGCTGCAAAGGCGCGAACTCGAGCGGATTCTGCAATGTCGCATACACGTCGAGATGCGACACGCCGTTCGTCTGTACTACAAAAGTGTGTTTAGCGCCTGACCACGTCCCGGCTCCCTGCGCCACACTGTCCGGCCACATGGACGGCTGATAACCGGCGATACCGGCGTCGAACCACGTCCCGCCCGTAGCGAACGAAGAAACCATAATGCAAACGGAGAACACCGTCGCAGATACCGTCTTTCCCATACTGTCGCCTCTCTTTCAAACCGATTTTCGACATTTTACCAAATCCCTGGAATCCATGCCGGCGATCCGGGGAACGGGAGCCGCGCCTTTTCGCTTTTTTGCGCGTCAGAGCGTGGCGACGATTTCGGCGACACTCTTGCGGACCGCGTGCCGG
This sequence comes from Kiritimatiellia bacterium, assembly GCA_017385345.1. GTDB lineage: Bacteria > Verrucomicrobiota > Kiritimatiellia > RFP12 > UBA1067 > UBA1067. The sequence goes on along the minus strand of JAFNRY010000336.1, from coordinate 1,046 downwards.
GACGACGGCCCGGCCGCCGGATCGGCGTAGCCTACGGGAAAGATGGCAACAAGGTCGCAGCCCGCAAGTTCGGGAATCGACGCCTGGAGTTTCGGCGCGTCGAAGTGTCCGACCCATGTCGTGGCAAGCCCCTGGTCTTCGATGGCGAGCATCATGTGCGTGGCGACGATTGCCGCATCGACGTCCGCGAAATTCGCCTTGTCCGCTGGGCGCACCCACGCCTCGTCGCGTTTCGCCCCGACGATCAGAAACACGCCCGCTCCGAATGTGAACGGCGTCACTTCGTGTATCGCCTTGAGCGCGTCTGGCGACTTGGCGACCCAAATCCTGAACGGCTGCTTGTTGACTGCGGTCGGGGCGAGAATGCCCGCCTCGATGATTGCGTCGAGTTTCTCCTGCTCCACGGGTTTCGCCGCCAACTTGCGGCATGAATAGCGCTTCTTCGCCAGTTCATTGAATGTCATTGTTTTCCTCCTTGCTCCGCTTGGAAAAAATTGTATCAACTCCAAAGAAATTGTCAAATACAGATTGCCTCTGAAAAGTACAATATAAGCCGATTACATTTGTCTTTTTCGGAGGAACCGCCCTACCGGCAAAAACGACGGCCTATCGTGGGCGGAACAGGCATCCCGTCCGTTCCGCCCACGCATATAATTTGCATTTTTTGCATTTACGAACAGAATTCAAAATGTGCAATTATCGATTGACTAAAAAAACGAGAGCGTCTTGCGCCGTTTCCCGTGGCGCCGCAAGCGCCGTCGCAATGCATTCTCCGGAGAGCACAGGATGGTTATCATCTTTGCGTAAAAAACAGCAACATAAAATACCGCTTCAATATTGAATGTTTTACAGCTATTAAAGAAATATTTGCGATGTTTAATACTACAAGATTTGTACCGGGATAATGCCGCACCAGACCGCAACCGAAAAACCTTCACGAAGACTTGATCAAACGTTCATGATCATTTGGTTAAACGTTCCTGAACGTTTGACCAAATGATCATGAACGTTTTCCCGAAAGATGCCGGACATTCCGCCGAGACTTC
>JAFNRY010000335.1 GCA_017385345.1 Kiritimatiellia bacterium | reverse complement strand
GCGCGTTCGTCAGGCTTGCTTCGGCCGGAAAAACGGAGTTTTTGAAGTACACGGAGCCGGCGCTGGAAAATCTTCTGTCCGCGGCGGATGAGGCCGGTTTCGATGCGCTTGGCGCGCTGGCCGAGGATTTGATCGCCAGAGAGAGACATTTCAAGACGGAGGCGCGGCCGTGAAAGGGGTCGGAGCGCTCGTGTGCCGCGTCAGGAGGAACGGCGTGAAGCGTCCGGGATCCGTGAAGACGGTGGCGATGGGGCGCAACAGGCGTTTCACCGCATGGGACGTCGGGGACGACACTTACATATTCGAAGACGGAGTATCCGGCCATTTCGGCGAGCGGCCGAGCGTTCTCGTGGTAGGGAAGGGGGTCTTGAAACGGGGCGCGAAAGGCCGGATCATGACCATGACGACCGGGAATCATTCGGTGGCGGCGTTTCCGCTGCTCGACGGGCGTTTCTGGGGCTTTTCGCATCTTTCGCCGGCGCGGCGCGGCAAAGTTCTTGTGGAGGAGACTCTGTGCGCGAACGTCGTCGACGGGAAACTGGAGATTTCGCAGCGCGAAGTGGCGCCGGAGAAGGTGTTCGAGGCCGACGGCTGGCTTACTGGCGTGGCCGGGCTTTCCATGGCCGACGTGGTCATGGGCGAGCGCAACGACGCGACGATAGAGCACTACCGGCGTCTCGGACAGGAGTGGCGAGTAAAACCGCTCGCGCGCACCGAAGCCGGCATGAAGGCGGCGCTCGCCGCTTCTGTGAAACGCATCTCATCCAGAATTTCCTACTATCATTCCGCCAAGGGCGTCCACTTTCTTTCATTTCCGGAGTTCCGCCGCTTTGCGGCGCTTGCGCGCACCGAGCCGGACGAGTTCGTCCGCGCGCTGCGGGAGCTTACCGGGGTTTACGAAGGCAACAAGACGTCGTTCACCCGGATGCCGAAGTATCGCGGCCACCACGAGATCGAGTTTTTCGGACTTGTGAGGGGGGTCGGCGTCGGAAGGCTCGTGCCGGAACTGGAGAAGATAATGGAGGCCGTAGCGCTCGGACGCATAGGCAGGCTCGGTCTCATCCAGAAGGCGGACGAGGCGGCGGCGCTGTATTCGTCGCTTCTTTCGCGGCCCGAGATGGCGGACGAGGAGAGCCATGCTTTCGTGGAGACGCTGTACATGAACATAACCGGCGAGGTGTACGCGATAGCCGGCGAGGGTTCTACGCCGGCGTTCGACGACAGACGCACCGCGCTGCCCGGCGCGACGTTCGTCGATGGCCGCCCCGCGTTCCATCCCGGCGCGGACGAACGCAGTGAGGTTCTGCTTTCCAACATACGCGGTTTCACATCCAAGGACGAGCGCATAGAATACGCGAACGTGTACGAGCTCGGAGTGGAAGGGATGCAGGAGACGGCGGCCGGCCGCGGCAAAACGCGCGAAATCGTTTACAAGACCGATCGCTCGCCGCTCGAGCAGAGCCTCGTCGAGAAGTTGCTTTCACGCGCCGGAAAAGGATATGCAAGTTACATGCTCGCGCGGGTTCAGGCTTTCAAGGCGCTCGGCATCGCGTTGAGCGAGTACAGGATACTTCGCAGAAGGGCCCAGACCGGACGGCGGCCGGTGGACGTGTACATACGCCGGCGCTGCGAGGGCGAGCCGCTCGATTCCATACCCGCAAACTATTTCAGGGACGCCGGGGATTCGTCGGTCGAAGATCCGTCGGTCGTTCTCGCGCTCGCTTCTCTCATGGGCGACGCGGCCGCGCAGAACATGGCGATGAAAAAATACGATCCGGCGGGCGGGACGCCGTTCTTCGGGGTCGGCAAGGAGATCTACGAGTTCGAGTACGACATAGCGGCCGGGCGCGTGGTGCCGGTCAGGGTTTCGACGTGTTCCGTCCGCGCGAGCCTCGGCTGGCCGGTACTCGAGTACAACGATGCCAATCTCGACAGATGTTTCGGCTTTTACATCGCATCGTTCGCCGGAGCATTCGCTTCGTACGCCGCGGCGCATCCGGCGGTGGCGGCGGCGGATGCTGCCGGCGCGTTCATGGACGGTTTCGAGCGCAGGACGCGCGCGATGGAATGGCGCCTGTCCGTAATGCGCGACAGTTTCGAGTCGTTCAGGCCGCGGCTGCCGCCGGCGTTCGGCTTCGACAGAAAGTGGCGTTTCGCAATGTGGGCGCTCGAACGCCAGGAGCGAAGGCTCGAAAGCATAAGGAGACTGTTTTTCGAAAAGGCCCTGGCGGGCGGCGGCCCGCCGGCTGGAGGGGAAAACGCATGATGACATACGGAATAATACCGGCGCGGTTCGGTTCGAGCCGTTTCCCGGGGAAGCCGCTGGCCGACATCGCCGGCAAACCGCTGATCGCGCGGACGCTCGAGGCGGCGGGAAAAGCGAAAAGCTTGGACATCGCTTTCGTGGCCACCGACGACAGGCGTATTGCGGACGCCGTAGAAGCGTATGGCGGCAAGGCGGTTATGACGCCGTCGGAGTTGCCGAGCGGGACCGACAGGATAGCGTGCGCGGCGGATGCGTTCGCGCGCGAGACCGGCGGATCCGGTTTTGGCGACGACGACATACTTGTAAACATCCAGGGCGACGAGCCTCTCGTGGATCCGGCGCTGATAGACGCTCTCGCCGGCGCGCTGCGAAGCGACCCGGGGCTCGACATGGCGACCGCGGTGGCGCCGATACGCGAGAAGCGGGACGTCGCGTCGAGGTCGGTCGTGAAAGTGGTGACGGACCGCGCGGGGAACGCGCTGTATTTTTCGCGCAGTCCGGTGCCTTGCGTGCGCGACGGCGAATGCGATCCGGCGAACGCGCCGTACCTGCGCCATATCGGCATCTATGCGTACCGCGGTGGTTTTTTGCGCCGCTATGTTTCTGAGCGGCAGTGCGAACTGGAGAAGGCGGAAAAGCTCGAGCAGCTGCGCGCTCTGTGGATGGGCGCGAAGATAGCTACCGTCGCCGCGGGCGAGGACGCCGGCGTCGGCGTCGATACGCCGGAGGACGCGGAAAGAGTCGGGAGGATTTTCCGTGAACGCGGCGGATAGCGGCCGCGTGAGAAGGACGGCGGCGCGCGCGGGCGCGTTTTCGTCCGCGTGCGCCGCGCTTTTGTCCGCATGCTTTGCGGCGGGTTGTTCTTCGGCGCCGGAAGGCACGCTGCGCTACAGCGGCGGGCATCCGCTTATTCGCTTTACGAGGACCGGCCTGCGTTTCGACGGCAGGCCCGTCACGCCGGAGGAGGCGGTGGCGCTTCTCGAGATGCACCAGATACCCAAGACCGACACCATCCATCTGCTGGTGGACGGCGACTACAAGGACGAACGTGCAATGTGGGTGTTCCAGCACAACTATCTCGGCAGGGCCGGATACCGCAGGACGGTGCAGGTGCACGAGCGCACGGCGCTCAGTTCTTCGCCGTGGCAGAGGGAGCGGGACGCCGGCGTGGCGGAAGGGCGCGAAACGCCGCCGCCGCGCAGATGATTATAAGGATTTCAACCAAAGACACGGAGTGAATCATGCAGGCAAGATTCAAGCAGGTATCAAACAAGGTCGCCTTCCCCGGAATGGAAGAGAAAATACTCCAGTACTGGGAAAAGGAAGGCGTGTTCGCGAAATCGCTGGAGAAGAACAAAGGGGCCGGGCGCTACACTTTCTACGACGGGCCGCCTTTTGCGACCGGGCTGCCGCACTACGGTCACCTGCACGAGGGAGTTGGTGCTTTCGGACGGCACTTCCTCTTTCTATACTTTGAAGGTTGACAAAGAGCCGTTGAAACGTTTGAAGAAATTGGTTGAAGACGAAAAGAAGGCGAGATGAGTG
>JAFNRY010000334.1 GCA_017385345.1 Kiritimatiellia bacterium | reverse complement strand
GTCACCGTAGCCGTATACGTTCCGGCGTCGGTCAGGTTGCCACTCCAGGCACCAAGCGTGTAGTCGGTTCCAAGGGTTAGCGTGACATCTTCGCACGTGACCGTCACGACCGGCTCGAACGCAGAACCATCATAGGTGCCGGTCGCGGAATCAAGAGTGATCGTCAGCGTCTTCTCGGGCTCTACGCCGCCGGGCAGCACCGTGAAGTAATCGTCGGTTTCGCTGTCCCAATCCTGGACGGTGGAACCCTCGGCGATTGCATAAGCGGCATCATCGGAGTCGGCATAGTAGTAGTTCTCTTTGTACAGCGTTCCGCGCACAATGGAAACCGAACCGTTTCCATCATCGTTGTTGATCCATCCGTCGAGCAGCACGCCGGTATCGTTCTCGGTGTCGCCGAGCGTGAACGACCCAGTTGCCGCACCCATGTAGATGGCGCCCGTGGCTTCTCCGCTTTCGAAGTCTTCACTCTTCCTGAGCGTACCGCCGGCGGAGGAGGATATGATGGTGACCGAGCTTTCGTCGCCAATGTAGAAGATGGGTTCCAAGCCTGCCGTCTCGATCGTCTTGCCGTTGAGATCGATCGTCAAGTCGAGACCGTAAACCTCGAACGGATCGGCACCGCTCGCCAGGGAAACGTTCTTGCCGAGAACAATCGTGTCGCCGGACTGCGCGGCGCTGAACGCCGACCCGAAGTCCGCGTACGTCGTGTCGCCGATGCTGGCGGCTATCTCGGCCATGGTAATCGTGAGTCCGGAGTTGGCTTCTGGATTGATGGTTGCAGAGTTGCCGGAAGCGGGCTTTACATCCGTGCCGGCGAGATTCCACGATACGACCGTATAGCCGGAGGTGGGCGTTGCCGTCACGACAAAAGAAGAGGCCCAATCGAAGCTCGCGGAACCGGCTACGCCGGCTTCGAAAGACGCGGGCGTCTCGCCGTCAACCGTAAGTGTCGCGAGACCCTCGGACCATGTCAGCGTGAACGACTGGGCGTCTGCCGCGAACTCTGGAGCCGTGTCGGTGAACATGATATCGTCGATTGCGCCCGTGCCGATGAACGACGCGACGGAAATCGTGGATTTGTTGTTCGAAGAGAGATCCATGGACGGGAAGACTGTGCCATCGGTGTTCCACTTACTCGCCAGCGGCGCCAGATTGCTGTAGAGCGTTTCGCCGTTGGTTCCGGACTTGTAGAGCGCCTTTTCCGTCTTCACTGGTATGCCGTCGATGAAGACGACGAAACCGGGCACTGTGTCGAGCGACGTTATGCTGTAGGAAATCGTTTCAAGGCTCTTGATCGTGACGCGATGCCAGGAATCCGGCTCAATTTTGACGAGCGAAGACGAAATCACGTAGTTCGTAGGAATGCTGTCGACTGACGTGTTACCGAGCATGTTGGCGCAGATGACGAGGTTCGTATCCGCCCCGTACGGAGCGTCGGTGCCGTCCGGCGCGTACAGCCAGAGACCGATCTTGTCCCTGCTGACACCATCTGTGTTGACGGCCGGCGGGCAGTATGTCGGGGTGAACTGCACCATGGCGTCGAAATATACGCCGCCAATGTCAACCGGGGTCGGCGTGTCTTTCGTCTGCATAGCAAGAATGGAACGTTCGACGCGGAAGCCGCAATCGAGCGCCAGATAGCGAAGATTCGTTTCGTCAGCGATGGAAGGCAGGCCGCATTCGGCGGTGTACCAACCCGTCGAACTGTCGCGGTTCATGATCACGCCGGCCTGATCCTGCCCGTCGTACTTCCAGAACTGATTTCCGTCGTCGGCAGGATCCTTATCGACAGACGTATTGCGATCATATATGGTACCGATATCGATATTCTCGAAACTCGTACCCGTACTGCCGGTCATCGACGCCGCGACGGCGACAGCGGCGGCGGAAGCCGCAACAAGTCCGATCAACAGTTTTTTCATTTTCTTACCTCCTCTTTCTACAATCGACAACCACATACTAACACAAACGCGAATCCCCCGCAAGGGGGAAAATTCAATTATTTTTTCCGGCCGTCGGCGAACGCCCCGCCGGGAACGCCACGAAGTCAGGCGGCGGGATGGTCTTTGCCTATAAACTCGCAGGGCGCCTTCCTGGCGACGAGCCCGGCAGCGAAACGCACTCCGTAAACGACATGGGAGGCGATGACCCCGGCGGCGGTGAGAAGCCACATGGCCGGATTGAGGGAAAACGTCGCCGCGAGAACCGCCGCGCCGTAGAGCGGCAGCGGCGCGAGGAACGCCGCCCTCGAATACCAAAGCGCCGTCCCCGGCTCGACGGCCGCCGCCGCGGCCGGAAGCCACGCTGCGAGGTACGCGACGAACGCCGTCGGGACGAAATACGGCAGATGCAGCGAATTCGACGGGTATTTTCTGCAAAAATAGCCGCGGTGGAAGGCGTAGCGCCCGAGCTGGCGCAAGTGCGGCCCGAAAAGCGCGCGGCGGTGGTGGTGGACTATCACCCACGGATCGTAAACAATGCGTTTCCCTGCGTCGATCACGTCTTTGCAGAGAAGCGTGTCCTCGCCGGGCCAGAAATCCGTCCTGTAGCCGCCGACGAGGCGCAGCAGGGAGGAGCGCACGAAAAGGTTGCAACTCGGGTAGTCGTCCACGTCGCGGCGCACGCCGCCGGCCTTGTAGCGGTAGCGGTAGCCGCCGGAGACGAGCGGGCAGTCGTAAACGCGGCCGCCGGCGCGCGCGAGGAAGCCGTCGCCGGGCGGCGTCACGCCCGGCCCGCCGACCGCGCCGACCGACTCGTCGCCGAAATACTTCACGGCATAGGCTATCCAGTTCGCGTCCGGCCAGGCGTCGTCGTCGATGAAGGCGATTATCGAGCCCTTCGCCTCGCGCATGCCGGCGTTGCGTTTCTCTGCCGGCCGCACTTTGCCCGTCGGCACGACGCGGACGCCCGGCAGTTCGAGCGGCCCGTCGGGCAGCACGATCGTCTCGACCTTCGCGTACGTCTGGCGCGCCACCCCGGCCAGGCATTCGCGCAGCATGGCGCTGTCCCCCGGGCAGGCGATCACTACCGATACGAGCGGCTCGGAATCCATCTTCGGAGGAACTTCGGCCTTGTCGTAGTATTTGAGGATCTTCAGCCTGTAGAAGACGGCGAGGGTGTCCATCGCCATCGTTTTCACCGTGTTGACGCCCAAAGCGCCGAACTTACTCCCGAAGCATATCGAAACGGGGGCCTCGGAGATTTTCGCGCCGCGGCTGAAGGCGATCGCGAGCAGCTCCAGATCGAAAGCGTACGTCTTCACCAGCATCCGGCCGAGCGCGTCGCCGAGCGTCTTGCGGCGAAAAAGCTTCATGCCCGTCTGGGTGTCGGTCAGCGGGAGGCCGATGAAAAGCCTGACGAGGGCGAAATACGCGGCGCTGGCGACGCGCCTGTGCCACGGATACTGCACCTTGGAGCCGGGATGGCGCTTGGAGCCAACCACGACATCAGCGCCGGAGCGCTCCATTTCGGCGAAGAAGCCCGGTGTCATGGCCGGGCTTATGTCGAGATCGCCGTCGAGCAGAAGGATGTATTCGCCGGACGACGCGTCGAAGCCGGCGCGCAGGGCCGCGCCCTTGCCGCCGTTCTTCGCGCACACCACGGGGCGGATCGCGACGGCGCCGCCCGCAGGACGCCGCTCCGCGAGCCGCTCGAGCGCGGCGCCGGTCCCGTCCGTCGATCCGTCGTCAACGGGGACGAGTTCGGCCGGAACGCCGTGCTCCTCGAAGAGGCGGGCCGTGTCGAGAACGTTCTTTTCGACGGAGGCGGCGAGGTTGAAGACGGGCATCACGACGGACACGCCGCCGGCGCGCGCGGCGCGCGCCGCCGCCTCCCACGGATCTTCTTTTTTCGCGGCGTCCGCCATAGCCGGCCGCGCCCTCCTTATACGAGCCCTCTCTTCACGAGATGCTCCGCTATCTCCACGGCGTTCAGGGCCGCGCCGCGCAGCAGCTGGTCGCCGGAAACGAACATCTCGAGCCCCCTGCCGTCGTCGCGCGATATGTCCTGGCGGATCCTGCCGGCCAGCACGTCGTACCCGCCGGTCGCGTCCAGCGGCATGGGATAGACGCCCGCCGCCGGATCGTCCACTACGCGAACGCCCTCGGCGCGCGAAAGAATCTCGCGCGCCTCCTGCGGCGTGACTGGATTGTCGAATTCGAGATTGAGCGATTCGGAATGCGCCCGCGCCACCGGCACGCGCACGCTGGTGCAGCTGAGCATTAGGCCGGGCAGGTGCAGCATCTTGCGTGCTTCGTTGCGCATCTTCAGCTCTTCGAGCGTGTACTGCGTTTCGCCGTCCACGGAATCTATCTGCGGAATGAGGTTGCCGAGGAGCCTGTGGCGGAAGGCCTTGACCTCGAGCGGCCGGCCGGCCGCGCAGTCCGCGATCTGCTTCTCCAGCTCCTCGAGGCCGGGGGCGCCGGCGCCCGACGCGGCCTGGTACGTGGCGGCGACCACGCGCCTCAGCCCCTTCGCGCGGTGCAGCGGCGCCACCGCTTCGAGCATTATCGCCGTCGTGCAGTTCGGGTTGGCCACCACGCCCTTGTGCCAGTCCAGATCTTCGGGGTTCACCTGCGGCACCACCAGCGGCACGTCCGGATCCTGCCGGAACGCGCGAGAATTGTCTATCATCACCGCGCCGGCTTTCACGACCGCGTCGCGCCACTCGCGCGCGACGTCCGTCTTCCCGGCGAACAGCACTATGTCGAGCCCGTCGAAGGAACGCGCGTCCAGCCTGCGGACCCTGAACGTCTCGCCGCCGATCTTTTCGTCGCGCTCGCGCGAAGCGAACACCTCTATCCTCGAACACGGAAAGGAACGCTCGCGGAGCGTCTTGACCATCTCCGCGCCTACGGCGCCGACCCCCACCAGGCCCACTGCGTATTTCTTCATCTTTCCTCCAATCGACCTCCGTCTGAAAAAAACGGGGCTGCGACGCACCGCCGCAGCCCCCTCGCCGGAAAGCGGCGCGCGGAGTCTTTACTTGACTTCGACTTCCGCGCCGGCCTTCTTGAGCTGCTCGGCAATCTTCTCCGCCTCTTCCTTGGCGATGGCTTCCTTGACCTTCTTGGGAGCGCCGTCCACCATGTCCTTGGCGTCCTTGAGGCCGAGACCGGTGATCGCGCGGATCTCCTTGATGACGGCGATCTTGTTCGCGCCGGCGGCCTTGAGAATTACGTCGAACTCGGTCTTCTCTTCGGCCGGAGCCGCGCCGGCCGCGGGACCCGCAACCGCTACGGCGGCGGCGGCGGAAACGCCCCACGCCTCTTCCAGAGCCTTGACCAGCTCGTTGATTTCGAGAACCGTCTTGCCCGACAGCTCCTTGATGATCTCTTCGTTCGTCATTGTCTTGTTCCTTTTTTACCTGTCAACCCTTGGCGTGTTCCATCCAAGGGAAACCTTGTTCCGTCCGTCGCTCAGGACGCCTGGCCCTCCGCGGGCGCGGCCTCTGCGCCGCCTTCCTTCTTCGCCTTCTCCGAAAGGACGCGGGCGAGACGGGTGGCGGGCTCCTTGAGCAGCATGAGCAGCGTCGCGCGCAGCTCGTTCTTGCCGGGCACCTTCGAAAGCGCCTCGACCATCGCCGCATCGACGATCTTGCCGTCGTAGTCGGCGCCCTTCACGGACGCCTTGCCGGCCAGATCCTTGTCGTTCACGAACGCCATCACGGCCTTCGCGACCGCCGTGGGCTCGCCCTTGCCGATCACCACCGCCGTCGGGCCGGACAGCATCGCGTACACTTCGTCACTCCAGCCCTTCTCCTTCGCGACCTTCGCGAGGTAGGTGTTCTTCACGACGAGCAGCCTGCTCTCCAGCTTCGCCAGCTCCGCGCGCAACGCCGACATCTTGGCCACGCTCGCGCCGCCGTAGTTGACGATGAAGCAGTAGTCCGAATCCTTGATGCGGGAAACGACTTCGTCAAGTATCGCTATTTTCTCGATTCTCATTGCATTGCCTCCTTGCGCGGACTTACTCGGCTTCCGCCGCGGCGATCACGGGCACGCCTACGCCCATGGTGGAGGAGATGCTCACCGACTTCACGAAGACGCCCTTGACGGACGCCGGCTTCGCCGCCTGCACGGCGGAGACGACGGCCTTGATGTTCTCCGCGAGCGCCTCGGCGCTGAAGCTGACCTTGCCGGCGACCACCGCGAGGTTCCCGGTCTTGTCCATGCGGAAATCGACCTTGCCGCCCTTGGCCTCCTTGACAGCCGTGGCGGTGTCGTCGGTTACGGTTCCCGTCTTCGGGTTGGGCATGAGGCCGCGGGGGCCGAGGACGCGCGCGCACTTGCGCACTTCCTTCATCGCCTCGACCGTCGCGATCGCGACGTCGAAATCACACCATCCCTCCTTGACGACCTTCTCGACGAGATCGGCCAGGCCAACGTAGTCCGCGCCGGCCTGGCGCGCCTCTTCGGCGTGGTCGCCGCCGGCGAAAACCGCCACGCGGACGTTCTTGCCGGAGCCGTTGGGCAGCTTCACCGTGCCGCGCACGGCGGTGTCGCCCTTCGCAAGCTCCTTGCCGAGCCTGAAATACACATCGACCGTCTCGTCGAACTTCGCGCCGGGGTTCGCCTTGACGAACTTCACGGCCTCTTCGATGCCGACGGGTTTGCGCGGCGCCTTCTTCAGCGCGCTGCGGTACTTCTTGCCGTGCTTCATTCAACCACCTCGATTCCCATGTTCCGGGCCGTGCCGGCGATCATCCTCATCGCCGCCTCTTCGTCCGCGGTGTTCAGGTCGGCCTTCTTCATCTCGACGATCTTCTTCAGCTGCGCCTTCGTCACCTTGCCGACCTTGTTCTTGTTGGGAACGCCGCTGCCCTTCGCGAGCCCGGCTTCCTTCTTCAGAAGCACGCTCGCCGGCGGCGACTTGAACTGCAGCGAGAAGCTGCGGTCCTGGTACACGGTTATGATTACGGGAATCACCAGACCGGCGTCTTTAGCCGTCTTGGCGTTGAACTCCTTGCAGAACTGCATGATGTTGACACCTGCAGAACCAAGCGCGGGACCCACGGGAGGCGCGGGATTCGCCGCGCCGGCCGGAATCTGGAGCTTTACCACGCCAGTTACCTTCTTGGCCATTTGCCTTTTCCTTCCTTGCCTCTCCTCCCGGGGATCCTGCCCGGTACTCGCGGAGGGCAGCCCTCGCCGCTATGCCTTGGCTTCCGGGAGGGTCTCTTCCACAGAGACCTTCTCGACCTGCCAGTATTCGACGTCGACCTGGACCTTGCGGTTGAAGATGTTCACTTCGACCTTGAGTTTGCCCTTGTCGGGATCCACCATCGAGACCGTGCCCGTCAAACCCATGAACGCGCCGTCCCGCACCTTCACCGTCTCTCCGACGGAGAAATCTATCCTCGGACGCTCCTGCACGCCGCCGCCCGGCTTGTCCGTCATGATGGCGTCCACCTCATGGCGTTTCAGCGGCGAAGGCCTGTCGCCGCCGACGAATCCGATCACTCCGGGCGTTTCGCGCAGAAACTGCCACGTACGTTCGTAGATCGCCTTGCGGCCGTTCTCGTCGAGCCCCTTGGCTTCGTCGTAGAGCGCCAGCTCGCACAGCACGTACCCCGGGAAGAACTTCTTCGTGTACGTGTGCTTGCGGCCGTCCTTCTTCTCGCTTACCCTTTCGGTCGGAATCACGCACCGGCCGACGTATTCTTCCATCCTCTCGAGGCGCACGCGCGCCTCGATGGATCTCTGCGCCTTGTTTTCCTGGCCCGTGAGGACGTGCAGAACAAACCACTGCTTCTCCATCGCGCCCTCCTCAGCCCCTCACCAGACCCAGCGCGAACTGGATCGCCCTGTCGCACACGCCGGTAGCCACCGCGAGGATGAAAATGAACGCGACGACGACGAGCGACGACTCCCAGAGTTCGCGCTTGCCGGGCCACGTTACCTTCCTGGCCTCGGCGGCAACGCCCGCCAGATATTCCTTGGTCTTGTTCACCGTTTCCATCTGCATTCCTCCGCTTTTGGCAGGGTAGGAGGGAATCGAACCCCCATAGGCGGTTTTGGAGACCGCTGCACTGCCATTGTGCTACTACCCTAATCGGCACGCGGCCGTCACTTCGTTTCCTTGTGGGCCGTGCGCTTGCGGCACGACGGGCAGAACTTCACCTTCTCGAGGCGCTCCGCCATCGTCTTCTTGTTGCGGGTCGTGGTGTAGTTCCTGCGCTTGCATTCGCCGCAGGCGAGTATCGCCAAATCACGCATCGTTCAATCTCCAGACTTCCCTTCCCCCGATCCGCCTCTCCCGGCGGCGGCGACCGCTTCCGCGGCCGTCCCGCCGGTCGGGCGTCCCACAGGAGAAAAGGTCTTTACTTGACCACGCTCGAAACCGTGCCGGCGCCGACGGTGCGGCCGCCTTCGCGGATTGCGAAGCGCATCTTCTCCTCGAGCGCGACGGGGGCGATCAGCTTGACCGCGATCTCCACGTTGTCGCCGGGCATGACCATCTCGACTCCCTCGGGGAGCTGGATGTCGCCCGTCACGTCCGTCGTGCGGATGTAGAACTGCGGGCGATAGCCCTTCATGAACGCCGTGTGGCGGCCGCCCTCTTCCTTCGTGAGGACGTACACCTGGCCCTTGAACTCCGTGTGCGGGGTGATGGAACCCGGCTTCGCCAACACCTGGCCGCGGGCGACGTCTTCCTTCTTCGTGCCGCGCAGAAGCGTGC
>JAFNRY010000333.1 GCA_017385345.1 Kiritimatiellia bacterium | reverse complement strand
CTTAACGAACTGCGAGAAGACGAGGATCTTCCGTCCGGCGGCTATGGCGCTCTCCAGCTGCTCCATGAAGGCGCCGAGCTTGCCGACAGAAGCGATCTGGCGGAGCTTCATCAGCAGCGCGAGCAGTTCGAAGCGCGACTTATCGAAACCCTTGGCCTTGACAAGATCGCCGGCCTGCCGCCGCGTCTTCGCGAGCGTGTCGGCGTACTCCCTCTGCGAATCTTCGTCCATCGGACAGTACGAGACTTTTATTATCTTGTCGGGCAGGTCTTTGGCGACGGACTTCTTCTCGCGGCGCAGGATGAACGGGTGGAGTTTGCGCTTCAGGCGCGAAAGCGCCTCCTCCGCGGCAGCCCCGCCCTCCGCGGCCGGCTGCGAATATTCGAACTTGAACGACTCGCCGTCGCCGAGATACCCTGGCATGAGGAAGTCGAAAATCGACCAGACGTCGTCAACCGAGTTTTCGACCGGCGTTCCGGTGAGCGCGAGGCGGCGGCGCGCGTCGAGCATCTTCACCGCCTTCGCGTTCTTCGTCTGCCGGTTCTTGATGCGCTGCGCCTCGTCCAGAACGACGGCGTCGAGCCGGCGGCCCGCCCACGCCTCTTCGAAATCGCGCAGCAGCAGCGCGTAGGACGTGACGACGACGTCGGCCCCGTCTATGAGCGGAAACGCGGCCGCGCGCCCCGGGCCGGAGATCACGAGCGTCTTGAGCCACGGCGCGAACTTCTTCGCCTCTGCCTCCCAGTTCATGACGAGGCTCGTTGGGCATACTATCAGCGACGGGCGCTTTTCCCCGGCGCGCTCCGGGGGCAGCGAAAGCCAGGCGAGCGTCTGCAGCGTCTTGCCGAGGCCCATCTCGTCGGCGAGCAGTCCGCAGAGCGAGGAGCTTTCGAGAAACCGCATCCAGTACACGCCTTGCTTCTGGTAGGGGCGCAGCACGCTCTCAAGCGGCCCGAGCGCGACCGGCTCGAACTTCGCGCCGTTCTCGCGGTTCCTCTCCGCCGCGGTCCTCCGCCACCGCTCCGCGCGCGAATCGTCCGTCTCGATCACGTCCGACAACATGTCGAGCGAACTCTTGACGTAGGCGGAATGCACCTGCCTGACGCGGAACCATCCGGGCGGCGCGCCGTCCTGCGATGCGGCGCAGTCGCGGAACACCCCGTGCATCGTCGCTATCGCCTTGTTGTCCAGCAGGAACGTTTCGCCGTCCTTGAGGATGTAGCCGTCGCCGCGGTTGAGCGCGGCCTGTATCTCGGCGGGGTCGATTTCGCGCCCCTGCGCCTCGAATGCGTATCTGACGTCGAACGCCCCGTCCGGCGCGTCGCGTATCTCGACGAGGGGCAGAACGCTCTTCATCGAGTCCACGAGGGCGTAGAGCTTTTCCGAAAGCTCGACCTGCCAGCCGCGCCTGCGCAGGTCCGGAAGCCCCGCGCCCAGGAAGTCGAGCACCTTGTGCGGATCCGAAACGTAGAGGCGCGTGTCGTTCTCGCGGTAGCCGGGCGTGAACCCCCACTTCTCCGCCGTCTTCACCGCCGCGCGCTCCTCGTCGGGCGACCGCACGTACCGCACGTACGGATCGTCCGGGCTCTTCAGCCACACGGTTTTCCGGGCCTGCACAGAGCAGACGGGGAAATCGATCTCGCCGTACCATGCGTCGATGGCGATCGACAGCGCGGCGCGCGAGCCGGAGACGAACGCGTAGAACTTCGGCCGCATCGGAACCTCGACGACGCCGTCGTCGCCCCCCGCCTCCCCGCTTTCGCCTTCGCCGCCACCTCTGGCGCGCTCCTGCTCGTCGAGCTCCTCCTCCTCCATGTCAACCACCATCTGGGCTATGCCGACGGCGACGACGTGGGGGCAGACCATGCCGAGCTTCTGGTTGGCGTAGCAGGGGCAGCGCGATTCGATGCGCCCCTTTTCCTTGAGCGCGAACGAGACCGGCATCTCCCAGCCGTCGGGCTGAACGATCTTTCCCGAAACCACCAGCCTCTCGTCGTCGTAGGATACGTCCTTGACGTCGCCGGCGTTGCACAAGGCGAGCGCCTGGTTGAAAACCCCGGCGCCCCCCCAGCCGATCAGCTCTTCCTTTGTTATGCCGCTTTTTATGGCGCGGATTCCGTTTGCGGCTCCGCGGGCGCGGGCGCCATCTTCACGGGGGTCTCTTTCTCGAGCCTTTTGATCCATTCGCCGTAGCGGCGTTCCGTCTCCGCTTCGCGGACGTTGCGCGCGACGTCCTCGTACGCCTCGGCGAACGATTTGCGCTTGGAGGCCTTTTCCGAATCCTTGCGCACGATGAACGCCCAGCCGTCGAGATCGCCCCACTGCGAAGTCTCGCCGACCGCGAGCGCGTCGGCCGCCTTGCATATCTCGGGCCTGAACTCGACGTCGGGCCGCACGTCCTTCCAGACGCCGCCCTCCTTCGCGCGGCTGTCCGCGGAATGG
>JAFNRY010000332.1 GCA_017385345.1 Kiritimatiellia bacterium | reverse complement strand
GTTCCCAAACCACGACCGCAGGCCAGCGCACGGTCGATGCGGCGGTCGGCATGAAGAGCCACAGGGCGATGAAGCGAGAGCGCGACGAAGCGGAGCGCCGTGCCAGGTTGGAAAGGGCGGAAGCCGATCGCAAACGCGCCGAGGAGGAGGAGTTGCGCAGAGAAGAGGACAAGGTCCAGAGGGAGGCGGAACGCGAGGAAATGCGCCAGAACCTCCTCAATATGCAGGAGCAGCTCAGAAAAGTCCGCGAAGAAAACAATCGCCGCCGCGAGGAAGGCGGACAGGACGAACAGGACAGGCAGGCAGATGCGGAAGACAACCCTTGAGGATTTTCGTCGCGAGCTCCTTTCGACAGGCGGCTATACGACGTCCGATGCGAATAGGGCGCCGGTGAGAGCGGCGCCGGGGCCTCTCGCCACGTTCGGTTTTTCCCTCAGGGTTTCCCGCGTCTTTCCTCTCTGCGCTCTTTACGAGCCGCTCGGCCTCCTTGATACGGACAAATGGGCGCATTTTTGTTTTTCCGCGGTAACGGGCGCCGAGCGTCTCGGCATGAGGGTTGTCTTGGACGGATGGAAAAACAGGCAGGCAATAGAAGGTCCTGTAGTCTATCTTTGCAATCACATGTCCACTGTCGAGACGATTTTGCTGCCGCCGGTGCTGTTGACGTACGGACCTTTCAATATCGTGGCGAAACAGTCGCTCGCCCATCTGCCTTTTCTTGAAAAAGCCGCCGCGCACATGGGTATGGTGCCGATAGGGCGCAAATCTCCACGCGAAGATCTTGTCAATCTGCTGCGTGTCGGCGTGGAGCGCATCAAGGCGGGTTCGAGTTTCCTCATCTTTCCGCAGGGAACGCGCCAGAAGACGCTCGACCGGGCGGTGTTTTCGTCGATTGGCGCGAAACTTGCCGAAAGGGCGGGATGCCCGATCGTGCCTGTTGTCGTCGATACGCGCTGCCAGCCGACGCGCGAGAAGGGGATTCTTTCGAAGATATTCAAGGATTTCGGCACTGTCGATACGTCCTACGACATCCGTTGTTCGTGCGGCCCCGCCATTCCCTGCGGCAAGGCGCGTGAAATGCACGAGGCGACTTTCGCCTGGATGGCGGGCAAATTCCGCGAATGGGGATTGCCTGTCAATGGGTAGCGTCGCGTCCGCGGCGGTTTCGCCGTCAATCGAAGAGTTCGATCGCTACTTCATGGGGTTGGCGCTGTCCGAGGCGAGGCGTTCGGCGGCGGAAGGCGAGACCCCGCTCGGTTGCGTAATCGTGGAGCCTGCGGTTTTAGAACCCGCCCACGACGGTGTTGCGCCCGTGTTCGACTGGGACGTGCACAATGCGCGTATTCTCGGGCGAGGCCGCAATGCGACCGAGGGGTTGCAGGATGCGACGGCGCACGCCGAGATGCTGGCCATAGGCGCGGCCTCCGCGGCGCGCGGCTCGTGGCGCTTGTCGGGGGCGCGCCTTTACGTCACCAAGGAGCCGTGCCCTATGTGCGCCGGCGCCATCTCTCTCTCCCGTCTCGACAGCGTGATATGGGGAGCCGCCGATCCGAAACGCGGCGGCGAGACCGTTTTCGGAATATTGTCGTCTCCCGGCATGAACCATCGTCCTGAAACGAAGGGCGGAGTGCGGGACGGCGAATCACTCGAACTGTTGCGCGGCTTTTTCCGCGAGCGTCGCGGCGAGCGCCGCGTCCCCGCCGTTCCTTAGAATTTCAATCTTGCCGTCGTCCGACGGTCGCACCACTGCGGATGCGACGCCGCCGGGGCATCTGCCGCCGTCAACCGCGAGTTCCACAAGTCCGTCCAGTTGTTTCGCCGCCTCGTCGACGCAGACCGGAGCGGGACGGCCGGATATGTTGGCGCTTGTAACGCGCAGCAGCCCGCCGCACAGCGCAAGAAGCTTTCTTGTCCATTCGCAATCCGGGATTCTGAACGCCTCCTTGCCGGCGACTATCGTGAGCGGGCCGGGCCAGAATCGCGCCGCGAGCGCTGCGGCTTCGCCATGCAGCGGGCCGGCCGCACGCTCTATTGCGGAAAGTCCGGACGAGAGGAATGCAATGGGTTTCGACGGATCGCGTCTTTTGGCTTCGTACAGGCGCCGTTCCGCGGCAGGGAAGTCTGGATGGGCGGCGAGTCCGTAAACGGTATCCGTTGGGATTATCGCAAGGCCGCCCGAGAGCAATGCCGCCGCGGCGGCCGAAAGACCGTCGTCGTCCGCTTTTACGATTTTCATTCCCACACAAGATCCTGGGCGGCGAACACCGGTCCCTCTATGCAGCAGCGCGAATTTCCGCGGACCGTTTTCTGTATGCATGCGTAGCAGGCGCCGACGCCGCAGACCATGTGCCTGTCCATCGATATCCATCCGGGCGAGCGGGTCCCGGTTGCACGCATGGCGACGGCTTTGAGCATAGGGTCCGGTCCGCAAGCGAATATTTCGAACTTTATGCCTTCGGATTTGAACTTCGAGAGCATGTCATCGAGCGGATCGGTGACAAGCCCCTTTACACCTGCCGAACCGTCGTTTGTCGCGCAGAACGTTTCCACGCCGAGTTCTGCGAATCTGTCGAGGGCGAGCAGATCGGTTTTCGTTCGTCCGCCGGCGAATAGCACCGGCGACAGGCCGCTGTTCTTGAGTCGGCGCGCGAGGAAGAAGAGCGGCGCCACTCCGAATCCGCCGCCAGCCAGTAGCGGAACGCCGCTGCATTTCTCCGGGAAACCGTGACCCAGCGGTCCGATGATGTTCACTGCGCTTCCGTGTTCGACCGCCGCCATTGCCGCCGTTCCGCGACCCACTTCTTTGTAGAGCAGTTCGATTCTGCCGCCGTCGGCGTTGAAAATCGAAAAAGGGCGCCGGAGCGCCGTACACTCGATCCCCGGCACGCGAAGATGCACGAACTGCCCCGGCTGCGCTCCGCCGGCGACGCCTGGAGCTTCCAGTTCCAGGCGCCTGTAGCCCGAGCCCATCACCTCGTGTGCGATTACAGTGCATTCTTCGACTCTCATTGCGTTATCCTCTGTTGGACCGATTTGAATGTTTTCATCATTTCCACGCGCAGCGGCTTGTTCGCTTCCGGCGAACCGTAGCGGACGACCTCTTCCGGCGAACGCGTCCATGCGACGAGTCTTCCGTCTTTCGTGCGGATTATTTTTCCCGGCGATAGCGCTTCGCCTTTGAACCATCTGTTTTTCGCCCTGTTGCCCATGGCGATGAGTACCTTTGCGGCTGGCGCATCTCCCGACGTCAACATCCCGGCCCGGAATCCCGTTTCCTTTTCCATGTAGGCGATTATGCCGTCCATCATTTTGACGGCATCCGGCAAAGCCGGCGGCGGGTCCACAAGAAACGTGAAAGGAATCCGTTGCGACGGAACTTTCCTACCTTCGCGGGTTTCTCGGGATTTTCCGGCATTCGTCTCCGCATCCTGTTTTGAATCAGCGGCATGGCGCGTTGCGGCCGATGCGGCGGCTGGCGGCCGGGATTGCCGCGCCGCAGCCGTGCTCTGCTTGTTATTGCCGTTTGCCAGAAGCGATCTGTCGATCTCAAGGGTCCTTTTCCCGAGTTCCCGTTCGAGATCGAGAACCGCCTCGAGAGCGTTCAGTATCGAGTCGAGGTCAGGCATTGCGCCCGAAACCGTCGGGATTCATGCTTTGCCAGCGCCAGGCGTCTTCGCACATCTCGTCTATGCCGCGTACGGCTTTCCATCCAAGTTCCTTGCCGGCCAGCGACGGGTCCGCCCAGCATTCCGCTATGTCGCCGGGACGGCGCGGACATATTCTGTATGGAATCGTGCGTCCGGAAGCTTTCTCGAAAGCCTTTACGACCTGCAGAACGCTGTATCCGTTCCCAGTTCCGAGATTGTAAACCTTTAATCCCAGGTGCGGTTCGGCCGCAAGCTTTTCTATGGCTTTCACATGTCCGATGGCGAGATCGGTGACATGTATGTAGTCGCGCACGCCGGTCCCGTCCGGGGTGTCGTAGTCGCTGCCGAAGACGTTCAGGTGGTCGCGGCGTCCGACGGCGACCTGGGAGATGAACGGCATGAGGTTGTTCGGGATGCCGCGCGGGTCTTCGCCGATGAGGCCGCTGGCGTGTGCGCCGACGGGGTTGAAGTAGCGGAGCAGGACCACGGTGAACTCGGGATCGGCCTTGGCGAGGTCGCGGAGGATCTGTTCGGACATGTACTTGGTCCAGCCGTAGGGGTTGGTGCAGCCGCCGGTGATGCTGTCCTCGGCGAGCGGCATCTTGTTCGCGCCGTTGTAGACGGTGGCGGAGGAGGAGAACACGATCTTCTTGGAGTTGAACTTGCGGAGGGTCTCGGCGAGCGTGATCGTGGAGTTGAGGTTGTTGTCGTAGTATTCCAGCGGCTTCGCGACGGATTCGCCGACCGCCTTCAGCCCGGCAAAGTGGATGGTGCAGTCGATCTTGTGCTCGGTGAAGATGCGTTCGAGCGCGGCGCGGTCGCGGACGTCCGCCTCGTAGAACACGACCTTCTTCCCGGTGATCTTTTCGACGCGGTTCAGGGATT
>JAFNRY010000331.1 GCA_017385345.1 Kiritimatiellia bacterium | reverse complement strand
CCGCCGGGCGATTTCCGCATTGCCGGCGCCGTCGCGGTACCGTGCGATGAAGATCCGCAGATCGAACGGCGAAAGCATGGACGCGAGCAGCGAAAGTTCGCAGCCGATCCTGACGGCCCGGGCGCCGCGCATGCCGCCGGCGGAATCCACGCCGGAGTCGCCGTCCAGCTCTTCGTTCAATTCGCCTCCTTCGCGCCGCTCGAGATCGATCCGGCGGGCCACCCCCTTCATCGTTTCGAAACGTATGGTCAGTTTCGCGAACGTCGAGATCTTGGCCTCGCTCTTCGCGGGATCGAAACGCTTCAGCGCGGCTTCGACCACCTTTTCCATGACCTCTTCCACGATCTCCTCGCGCCGCGTTTCGTCGAACATCTTGCAGGCGCCAAATTGCGCAATTTGCGCTTCCACCGCCTTTGCGACTTTGCGACGCAGTTCACCGTACTCGGCCTCAAGTCTTTCATGCGACATGAGACATCACCTCCTTGCCGGAGCGCTTCTCTTCCGCACCGCGCGGAAGTTCATCGCGTCCGCAAGGCTATATTAGAGAAAGGTGATGTTTTCCGTCAGATAATATTAATTAGCAATTTGCCATGTAGAATATTCTACACGGCTGCATCTTATGGAAAGCGGCGTTTCTACAGGGCGGCGAAACCGGATATGTAAAAAAGGCGGTAGCGCCTTTTACGCGCTACCGCCTTTTGCTCCAGACTTCAGAGGCCCTTCCGCCGAGAAGCGGCATCTCAAGCCGTATAGTCTCTTTTTATCCGCCAACGACCAGTATAGACGACCCTGCCGTTTTTGCCGGCTTTGACCTCCGGTTCGAGCTGTTCACGCTTGAACCGGAGAAAATCGCCGCGAAGGCATTGCCGCCAATTCTTCAATTCGGGATGCCTGGCCGCATCGAGTTTTGGATGCACCCAGCCTCCTTCATTGTCGTTATCCCTGTAGGCAAGAAGAAAATAGGAAATTATCGCTTTTGCATTGAGCGAATGGCCGTTTTCCGAAAAGCAGTACGGCTTGTTTGTATAAAAGCCTTCTACGTCTTCGATTTTAGTTCCGCCGTCGCAGATGTTGAATCTTCCCAAACGGCCGGACAGCCCGGCGCCGAGCATACCGGCCAATGACGGCGGCGGCAAATCCGGACTTCGCGCCGAGCCCGGCGGGGAACCGGGCGTTTTAACGGCATTGGAAGAAAATAAACTGGAAACCAAACACTTTAATCTACTGAATCCGAGATATTTTGTTGTTTTCTCGCATATAATACCCATGAGGTCAGCGCTTTGATTTTCTGCGCGCCTCATGGGTCTTACTTCGGTGGCATGAACTGCTTTCATTTTCCACGTCTTTCCCCTCTTGCGAGGTTTGTTGTTTTGACGCGGAAATTAGCGTTTTACGGGATTTATCTCATCCTTTGTGCCGCTCCGCCCGCGCCTGCGGAACGACCCGCGAAACTCTGACAATCCATATTCCTTCAACCCGGTATTGGCGTGATCTTCTACTTGATGTTTTCTTGGTTTTCCTCGAAGAATTCACGCGATTTTATGATATTATCCTTTACTGCTGCTACTCTGCATATGCGGCCGTCGCCGGCCTGTCCAATCGCAGGCTAATTTTATCATTTGCGTCTCTTCCGCACAAGGGGCTAAATCCTGGAATTTGCCCGTTTTTTCGACTGGCTCGTATAAGGAACAGGCTTCCTGCATGTTGCAGAGGGCAAAAGATATCTTCAACAACGGGCCGGAAGCCCGTTCCACTTCTGGTGGAAGCCCATTCTACTTATGTCGGATGCTCATTCTACTTATGCCGGCAAAACGACAGATAATTGATATTTTTGCATCTTCAGAAAAAAGTCAAAATGTGCAATTATCGATTGCAGGGATTTTGCCGGTGTTCCGCGCCGGCCGGCGGCGACTTCTCCGCCATCCCCCATATGCACAATCGCAACGGACAAAAACGCCGCCGCCGTGCGAGGCCGACAGGGGCGGAAAAACCGCGTTTATATTATCTGCAATTTCTTGGCTGCAATCTTGGATTTTCAAGTCATTATCCCACAGTGAAACTTTTCTGCGCCGGATCGCGGCCGAAAACGTCCACGATCATCCGGTAAAACCTTCTCGAAGGTTTGGTCAAATGATCCTGAAGGTTTGGGTAAACGATCCTGAACGTTTAACCAAACCTTCGGGAACGTTTTCCCGGGAGAACACGGTCCTTCCGCCAAATCTTCGTGCGTCAAAAAGAGGAACCGTTCTATAACTTGCAAAAATGCATTTTTTCAAAATGCTAAGTTATCCATCGATATTTTGATTTGCGCATCCACTGAAAATCAGTTGCGCGGCCACGTTCCGCCAACGACTGTTGACAACTACTTAACAACTATTATGGTAAAATACCTTAAAACAAAGATGCGCCCCAAGAGAAAGGAATATTGCGCAATGATCGGCAGAAAAAGCATGACAAGGTTCAGAGTTGCGGCGGGAGCCGGCATGGCGGCCGGATTGTGCCTGCTTGCGGCGATCTCGGGATGCAGCCTGACGCCTAAAAACGGCGGGACGAACGCGGGGAAGAAGAAAGTTCTCGTCGTAATGCTCGACGGCCTGCGAGCCGACATGCTTGAAAACGGAGCCATGCCCAACCTGCGCAGGCTCATGGACGGCAAATGGCAGCCCGGCTACGGATGCCGCTGGTCCCTCACGGCACGAACCGTGCCGGACGCGAAGCCGTCGAGCGCCGCCAACCACACCTCCATCGCCACGGGCGCCACGCCGACCAAGACGGGCATTTTCTACAACGGCATGACCCGGAAAGGCAATTTCAAAAAATGGCCGACGTTCCTCT
>JAFNRY010000330.1 GCA_017385345.1 Kiritimatiellia bacterium | reverse complement strand
GAGCCGGGAGAGCGCTCCTGTTTTGCGGTCGAACACCGCGATGGTCCTTCCTGCCTCGGCTACGATCTCTTCGTCGCCGGTTTCGAAATGCGGAAGATCGCGCGCCGTTCCGCCGGATGCGTCCGCCGCTCCGCCGGCCGGCTTCTCTCCGGCGTCCGCCGGCGCGGGAACGGCCAATTGTTCGCGCGCCACGGTCCAGGGCGCCTTCGCCCAGAGCGTGTCGCGCCGCGTGGAGAAGGAAACGTCGAGAAAATATTCCTTGCCGGGGCGGAGTCCGTCGAGAGCTTCGTCCAAACCGGACGCCTCGATCCTTCCCTCCGACAGCGGCGCGACGGCGGCCGGCGCGACAGACCCCTTGGCGATCGCTTCTCCGTTCTCCAGTAAAGTCCACTCTCCGTCGTACGCGCCGGCCGGGGTGAACGACGAACGATTCACGAGAACGAGCTTTCCGTCTTTTTCTCGCCGCACCGCGAGAGGACGGTAAACGTGGGCGACTTCGAGCAGCTTCGGCGTGACGCCGCGCAGAGGATCGACTATGCCGTTATTGCAGAACGCCCCGTCGTTCGGCGTGTCGTCGAAGTCGCCGCCGTATGCGAGGTATCTGATTCTTTCGCCCGTTTCCGGGTCGGCCCGGTCGGTGTACTTCCATATCGCCTGGTCGGCCCAGTCCCAGATGCATCCGCCGGCGAGCGACGGGTGCGCGTAGATCGTGCTCCAGTATTCCTCGAGATTGCCGACAGCGTTGCCCATCGCATGGGCGTATTCGCACATGACGAGCGGCTTTCCGCCGTGGCCGTCTCCTTCGCGGCCGCGCTTCTCGAGCCATTCGACGCCGGGATACATGACCGAGTCGATGTCGGCGTCTTCGTTGCCGCGCTCCCAGTGCACGGGACGCGTCGGATCCGCCGCTTTCACCGCCGCGCGCGCGTTCCTGAAGCAGTCCCCGTGCCCAGTCTCGTTGCCGAGCGACCATATCGTCACCGACGGATGGTTGCGGTAGAACGCGACGTTGCGCGCGTTTCGCTCGACGATGGCGCCGTTCCATTCTTTCTTCGAGCCAAGCCCGTCTTTCCCGTATCCGTAGCCGTGGGCTTCGACGTTCGCCTCCGCTATCACGTAGATCCCGTATCTATCGCAGAGATCATACCAGAGTCTGTGATTCGGATAATGGCTCGTGCGGACGGTGTCGATGTTGTGGCGTTTCATGAGCACGATGTCTTTCACCATGTCGTCGAGCGTCGTCGCGCAGCCGTTGTCTGGGTTGCATTCATGACGGTTTACGCCGTGGAATTTCACCGGTCTGCCGTTCACGAGGATTCTGCATCCGTCGATTTTTTGTTCTTTGAAACCGAACTTCTTCGCACGGACGTCATCCCCCGATTCGATCACGAGAGTGTAGAGATACGGATCGTCCGCGCTCCAGAGGCGCGGATTTTCGATTTCCGCCTTCAAGAGCGCTTTCCCGTCCGCAATGTCGGCGTTGCCGGAAAGGGCGGCCGCTACTTTGCCGGCGGCGTCGTAGAGCGTCGCCTTCGGAGCCGCCGCCTCCGTTCCGCGCAACATTACCTCGACGAAAAGCCGCGCCTTCACGCCGGCGCTCTTCCCGCCCGTCTCGCTCCAGGCCCTGAAATCCGCAATCCCGGCTTTGGGACGCGACCAGAGCGACACGCTGCGGAATATTCCGGAGTAGCGGAACATGTCCTGGTCTTCGAGGTAGCTGCCGTCGCACCAGCGGTAAACTCTGACGGCTACCGTGTTTTCGCCTTCTTCGCGGACGAACGGAGTAATGTCGAATTCCGAAGGCAGGCGAGAATCCTCCGCGTATCCCGCCATTTCGCCGTTGACCCATACGTAGAACGCCGAACCTACGCCTTCGAAGCGCAGTATCGTTTCCCGTCCTTTCCATCCGTCGGGGAGGGTGAAGCGCCTGCGGTAGGACGAAACCGGGTTGTAGTCGGCGCGTCCGGTCTCGCGGTTGCGCACGAGAGGCCATTCCTTCTTGTGCGGATACCGTATGTTGCTGTATATCGGAATGCCGTAGCCGCGCATTTCGACGCACGAGGGAACGTCTATCTCGCCCCATTGCGAGTCGTCGAAGTCCGTTTTTTCGAAACCCGCCGGCGCCCGCGCGGGATCGCCGGTCCAGCGGAAGCGCCATTTGAATAATTTACGAAATTATTATTTTCTTCATATAAATCAAATGAGAAACTATCTTCATCACCTTTATAATTTTCACTTTCGTTTTCTTCTTTATCTACATCGGGATTATCAAAGCAATCAAATTGCTTTGAT
>JAFNRY010000329.1 GCA_017385345.1 Kiritimatiellia bacterium | reverse complement strand
GCGTGGCTCGTCTGGGCCGTACTGGAGGAGTTCGGCTCTTCGCCC
Source organism: Kiritimatiellia bacterium (assembly GCA_017385345.1). GTDB lineage: Bacteria > Verrucomicrobiota > Kiritimatiellia > RFP12 > UBA1067 > UBA1067. The sequence continues at coordinate 8,201 of JAFNRY010000329.1, read as the reverse complement.
TGGCTCATCTTCGTCGCCGGCGCGACGATGTTCCTGTCCGGCCTGACGGACGCATTCGACGGCGCCCTCGCCCGCAGATGGAAGGTCGTAAGCCCGCTCGGCAAGATGGCCGATCCGCTGATGGACAAGGTGTTCTACGTGGTGGCTCTGCCGACGCTCTCGTGGATACTCTCCCACCAGGGCGACCAGACGCACTCGCTCGTCATGCTCGTCGTGGCGGTGCTCTGCATACTGCGAGACCTCTGGGTGACTTTTCTGCGTTCGGTCGGTTCGCTGTTCGGCGCGGACGGCGCGGCCATGTGGCTCGGAAAGGTGAGAACCGCGTTCACGTTCCCGGGCGCGGGCGCCATCTACGCCTTCGCGATTTTCAACGACTGCGAAAGCCTGGCCTCCGCGAGACCGGCGCTTCTCGCCGCGTGCTACGTCGTCGAAGCGGCCATGCTTGCCATAAACTTCGCCAGCGTCTGCACCTACACGAGGGCCTACATGCCCTATCTCAGAAAGGCGTTGGAAAAAGGCTCTTGAAATCGGCCCGTCCATTTGAGAAAATAATCCACACGAAAAGGAACACATCCGAAAGGAAAGACAAAATGAAGAAGGCACAAAAAGGTTTCACGCTCGTCGAGCTGCTGGTCGTGATTGGCATTCTCGGCATTTTGATGGGTACGCTCTATCCGGCGATTTCGTCCGCGCTCGCCGATACGAGCATGAAGACGTTCGCCATGAACGGCCGCAAGATCGTGCAGGGAATCATCCAGGCTAACACCGACCGCCAGGCCAAGGGCAAGACGTCCGTCTGGCCCCACAACAAGCAGGACGACGGTTTGAGCGATGACAAGGACGACATCGCCGGCATGTCCTTCAGTACATCGACCGACTTCTTCAAAGAACTTTTCGACATCCAGCACCAGACGTCTTCCGACGAATGGCAGCCGTACATCGAAGGTTACGAAGCGAGCTGGCTCGCCGGAGCCGGCGTGCCCCCGGCGCAGCCCGGCCAGCTCCAGAAGGAGAACGTGGCGTGGACGGTCGCGAAGGGCTTTACGGACGATCTCGGCGACTTCATCCCCGTGCTTGTTTCGCGCAATGCCGACACTGCGGACTTCGCCAAATCCAGCACCTACAATTCCAACGACAAGACCTCCCGCATCAAACTGGGCGAGACGAATCCGCAGCCCTTCGGCAAGAAAGGCTGCGTGATCGTGACGAAAGGCGGCGGCGCCGATACCTACAAAGCGCGCGATTGCCGTCCGAAGGACATCTACAAGTCTAACAGCTTCACGATTCCGTCCGGCATCGAAATCACCTATATCGAGCCGTAACGGGCGATGCTGGTCAAGGTCGCTATCGACCTGGCGCTCGACCGGCTCTGGACGTATTCTGTACCGGAAGAGATGGAGAAGAAGTTGGCCGTCGGCCAACTTCTTCTTGTTCCATTCGGGCGGCGCACCGCCCGCGGATTTGCAATGGAGACCATGGAATCCGGCGATAGCGCGGGTTTCGACGTAAAGTCTGTGATTTCGATCGTGGATCCCGTGCCGTTTTTCAAGCCCGCCATGATCGAACTCGTCCGTAAGATCGCGGCATATACGGTGACGCCTGTCGAGAAGGTTCTGCAAACCGCGGTGCCGGCGGCTGTGCTGAAACCCGGTTCCCGCGCCAAGGAGGCGCTGTACGTAGAATACGCCGGCGTCGGCGAGGGAAACATTGCGGAGAGAGGCCGCTGGATCGCGGCGCAGGTCGAACGCCTCGGCGGCGGGTGGATGCCCGGCCTGTGCCGCGAATTGAAGACGACTCCAGCGACGTTGAGGTCGCTCGCCGCCAAAGGCTGGCTTTCGATCGAGAAGCGCACGAAACGGCGCGCGCCGGTCTCCGCGATGCGCATCTTGCCGACGAAGCCCCTGCCGCCCAACGACGGTCAGCGAGCCGCGCTCGCGTCAATCGCTTCACTCGGCGCGGGAGGCTCTCCGGGCGTTTTGCTTCTCCACGGCGTCACCGGCTCCGGCAAAACTGAGGTGTATCTCCAGGCCATCGCCGCGGAACTCGAAGCCGGCCGCGGCGCGATCGTGCTCGTTCCCGAGATATCGCTCACACCCCAGACGGTGCAGAGGTTCGTATCTCGCTTCGGCGACCGCGTTGCGCTTCTCCATTCGGCGCTGTCGGACGGAGAACGCTACGATGAATGGCACAGGCTGCGCAGCGGCGCTGCGCGGGTGGCGGTCGGGCCGCGCAGCGCCGTGTTCGCCCCGGTGGCGGACCTCGGGCTTATCGTCGTGGATGAGGAGCACGAGCCGAGCTACAAGCAGGATTCGTCGGCGCCGAGGTACCATGCGCGCGACGTCGCGGTGCTGCGCGGAGCTATCGAGGGGGCGAAAGTCGTCCTCGGCTCGGCCACGCCGTCGCTGGAATCGTGGCATAACGCCGAAACCGGAAAATACGCGTTCGCTGCTCTGCCCTCCCGCGCCGGAAGAGGGACGTTCCCGAAAGTGGCTACGATCGATATGGGGTCTCCCGAAAACCGCTCCAGGATCTTTTCCCGCGAACTGCTCGATGCCATTTCCAGCCGTCTCGACCGTTCGGAGCAGACCATTTTGCTTCTCAACAGGAGGGGCTATTCGCGTTCCGTGGAATGCTGCGGTTGCGGCGCGACGGTGGATTGCCCCGGATGCGGCATTCCCTACACGTACCATAAGAGCGATTCGTGCTGCCGCTGCCACGTTTGCGGCGGATGGATCCCGGTCCCCGCGTCGTGCCCCGCGTGCGGTTCGACCGATTTCACGTACCGCGGCATCGGCACGCAGCGAGCGGAGAGCGTTTTGAAAACGTGCTTCCCGCGCGCCCGGATCGCGAGAATGGACGCCGATTCCACATCGCGGAAGAATTCTCATGACGACATTCTCGGCGCGTTCCGCCGCCATGAGACGGACATACTCCTCGGCACGCAGATGATTGCAAAAGGACTCGACTTCCCGAACGTCACGCTCGTCGGGGTTCTGAACGCGGACATGGCGCTGAAGATGCCGGATTTCCGGGCGGCGGAGAGAGCGTTCCAGCTTCTGTCGCAAGTGACAGGGCGGGCGGGACGCGCCGATCTGCCCGGGGAAGCGCTCATACAGACGTACGATCCCGGCTCGGAAACGATAAAAGCGGCCGCCGCGGGCGATTTCGCCTCTTTCGCCGGAAAAGAATTGAAGATGCGCGAAGAAGCGTTTTTCCCTCCGTACTGCAAGCTTTGCGTGGTCAATATGCGCAGCAGGGATCCTGGAGCGGCGGCGGCGTGGGCCGCGATGTACGCGGCGTCGCTGGCGAAAGTGGAGGGACTGGTTGCGGGCGACGCCGTTCCGGCCGCGCAGGAGATGGCGGACGGCTGGCATCGCTGGCAGATAGTATTGAAGTCGAAGACCGCGTCCATAGCAGTGCGCGCGTGGAAATGGCTCGTCTCCGCGAGGCCTCCGCCGCCGGAGGTTAAGGCCGTTTTCGACGTCGATGCGGTGAATCTCCGGTAGGGGCCGAGGCATCGTGGCGGGGCGGATTGCAGGCAAGGCGGTCGCGATTCCGGCGCGCCGCGATTTGGTATAATCGGCGTTGTGAAGAAGATAGCTGTTGCAATGGGGGGAGTGGCGAGCGAACGCGAAGTGTCGCTCGACAGCGGACGGAATGTGGCGGCGGCGCTTGCAGCCACCGGTCGCTACGAGGTCGTGTCCGTGGTGTTCGACGAAGAATCGATAGACAGCCTGCCTGCCGGCGTCGATGCTGTTTACATAGCATTGCACGGAGGTTGGGGCGAAAACGGCGGCATACAGTCCGCGCTTGATGCGGCCGGAATACCGTACACCGGCCCCGGCGCGGCCGCGGCCGCCGTGACGATGGACAAAATCAAGACGAAGATGGTCCTCGAGATGAAGGGGGTTCCGACGCCGGCATGGTCGCTGGCCGGGGCGGGCCTCGCGAAGTCGCCGCTGCCTTTGCCCGTCGTCGTAAAGCCGCCGCGCGACGGGTCGTCTGTCGGAATGTCGAAAGTCGGCGACGCCGCCGAATGGCCCGCGGCGCTCGACAAGGCGCTGGCGGCCGCCGGCGGCGGAGAGATCCTCGTCGAAGAATACATACCGGGACGCGAAGCGACCGTCGCGGTCGTGGACGGCAAGGCTCTTCCGCCGATAGAGATCGTAGCCCGCGGCGGGTGGTACGGATACGACGAAAAATACAATTCCGACGAAACCCGCTATCCGGCGGTGGAGGACGAAGCGCTTGCGGAAAAACTGAAAACCGTCGCTCTCGAGGCGTGGAAGGCTCTCGGCTGCCGGGGCGTTTCGCGCATCGACTTCCGCATTTCCCCGGTCGGCCGCCTCTACGTCCTCGAAGCGAACGCCTCTCCGGGTATGACGGCGCATTCGCTCGTTCCCAAGGCGGCGGCCGCGGCCGGCATCGGATTTGGCGAGCTTTGCACGATGATACTGGAATCGGCGCGGTTCGACGGCTCCGGGGGGAAGGCCGGATGAAATCCGGCCGCGAGAACAGACGCGGGCCGTCTGACCGCGGTTCCGCGTGGCGCAAAATCGGCGCGGCGCTCGTCTTTGCTGTTTTCGCAGCCCTTGCCGCCGCAGCAGTCTTCGTTTTCGGACGCTGCAGGGACATGTGGATTTCGCAGTGCCGCGTCACGGACGCCAGAAGACAGATATCGATCGAGGCTACGCCGCACATCGGCGAGGATCTGCTGCTCGAGCTCTTCGGTCTTACAAACGGCTGCAATCTTGCGCTCATGGACTTCGAGGCTCTCCGGGGCGAAATACTCCGGGAACAGCCGATGATCAAGGAACTCTCGATTACGAGAAAACTTCCGGGACGGCTTGAAATAAAAGCCGTCGAGCGCAAGCCAGTCGCCCGGGTCGGCTACTCGGAAAGAACCATAACCGACCGTTCCGGCCGCATTGCGAAAAGGCCGTATTGGCTTCTGACGGATTCCGAAGGCGTAGTTTTCCGTTTTTCGCTCGCCGAAACCAAACTTTTGCCGCGCATCGTCGGGGCGGGAGGCCGCAGAGCCGGAGCGCGCCCACCGCTGAAGCCGGGCGAGCGACTTTCGGGCAGGGAAATGGCGGGATTGAGGCTCGTCTGCGAAAGCCGCAACATGGATCCGCCGGTTTTGCAGCTCCTCGACGTGGACATCTCCGATCCGACGTATCTCACGGCGGCGACCGCCGGCTACGACACGATCAAGATAGACTGGCAGCTTGTCCACGATCCCGAGTCGCCGTCGCAGCCCGGAATCCGCAACGCCCTGGACGAGATACGCAGCATAATGTCGAACAGGCTCGCAGGGCCGTTGAGAAGCGTTTTCACGGTTTCGGAAAACGGACGCGTCAATATGCTCGCGTCCGGAGCGGAGGGATCGAGATGAGCGGATTGTACGCGGTGCTCGAGATAGGCACGACCAGAACGGTGCTTGCGGCGGCGGAGCCGTCCGCCGGGGACAGGATGAAGGTCGTAAGATACGCCTGCATACCGTCGGCAGGCGTCAGAAAGAGCCAGATACTCGGCATAGGGAAAGCGGCGCAGTCGGTGAAGAGCGTGTTGCGGGCCGTAGAGCGCGGCGGAGAGGCGGACGACGCGCTCACGATAGGCAATGCGTTTCTGGTGGCGACCGGGCGGCATGTGAAGGCGGATCCGTATCAAGGCGTCGTACAGGTGGAGGGCGCGCGCGTCGGGAACGCTGACATCGAGGCGGCCGTGCGCTCGTCGCGGACGATGCCCCTGCCGAAAGACCGGGAACTGCTCGACATAGCGGACCGCACGTATTCTCTGGATTCCCTTTGCGGCATAACCTCTCCGCGCGGTATGAGCGGGCGCATATTGAGGCTCGACACGCTGCAGATACATGCCGACGCAAACCGTCTCAACGACGCGAGGACGGCCGCCGGCGAAGCCCACCTCGAATTGCGCGATCCTCTTTTTGCGCCGACTTGCGCGGCGGAGGCCGTCACGAGCGAGGTCGAGCGGCGCGACGGAGTCCTGGTGCTTGATTTTGGGGGCGGATCGACGGGCTACGCCGCATATGCCGGCGGATGCCTTTGCGCCGCGGGCGCGATAGGCGTCGGCGGAGACCACGTTACGAACGACATCGCCCATGCGTTCCAGACCACGTACGCGCAGGCAGAGATTCTCAAGAAGGAAGAGGCTTGCGCCATGCCTGGATCTGGCGACCGGCGCGTGACGCTGCGTGGGGACTCCCCGCTCATGGCGGCAAGGACGCTTTCGCGAAACGCCATCGACACGGTGGTGAACGCCCGGATGAAGGAACTTCTGACGGTGCTCGGCGACGCTATCGGCGACGGCGATCTTCTGCAGCACATGCGCGCCGGAGTCGTGGCGACCGGCGGCGGTTCGGCCCTGAAGGGGCTTTTCCCGCTTGTGGAAAGCGTCTTCGGCCTTCCCGTGCGCGCGGGGAAGCCGCTGTACGTCGATGGATTCGAGAACGAGCCGAATCCGGCGTCGCTGGCGGCCGTCGCAGGCGCTCTTTCGTACGCCCACAGAAACTACGAGCAAAAGAGCGTGCTGGAAAATCTCATCAAGGGGATATTCGGGAAATGAACGAAAACACATCTCCGCTGCTTCTTGTCGGCGTAGGCGGGGCGGGATGCTCGCTCGCCGCGACGATTGCGCGGCAGCCGCGGGTCGATGCCGCGACGCTGCTCGCGGATTCCGACGCATCGGCGGCGAGGCCGGCGGGTCTTCCGTTCGTTCTTCTCGGCGGCGACAGGCTCGCCGGTAGAGGGACGGGGGGCGACATGGTGCTCGGCCGCCTTGCGGCTGAGGACTCTTCGGCTTCCGTCGCCGAGCGGCTTCAGGGCGTGAGGCTGGCGGTGGTCGCGGCCGGTCTCGGCGGCGGAACGGGCGGCGGTTCGGCGCCCGAAATCGTTTCGCAGATAACATCGTTCGGAATCCCCGCGATCGCTTTCGCGACGATGCCGTTTTCTTTCGAGGGGGATGACAGGAGGCAGAAGGCGCAGCGCGCGGCGGTGGCTCTGGAAGAGGCCGCCGACGCGACGGTCGTCCTGCCGCTCGAGGCCCTTGCCGGCGGGCGCGACGCAACTATCGACGAAGCCATGGCGAAAGCGGCCGAATCGTTTTCGTCGGCCGTATCGCTTTTCTGGCGCATGCTCGGCCGCCCCGGCTACATAAAGATTGACATAGAGCGCGCGCGCCGCGTAATATCGGGCGCCGGCCGCGGCAGATTCGCCGCTGCGTCCGGAGCAAGAGGCGAAGGGCGCGCCGCCGCCGCTCTCGATATGCTCGCCCGCTCTCCTCTTCTTTCCGCGCAGCTGGCGAAACCCAGACGCATCCTTTGCGGCATCCTCGCCGGGGACGATCTCACTTTGCGCGAAACCGGAGAAATAGCGGAGGGGGTCCGCGATCTCTTCGGCCGCAGCGCCACGTTCGATCTCGCGACCGTAAACGACGAAGAATCGTTCGGCGGCCAGATCTCTGTCGCGGCGCTCGCGTTCGAATCCTCCGGAGATCCCGCGGCGGCGGACGGCGGTGCGCAGGAACGCAAGCTGCGCTCCAGACAGCAGGCCAGACGCGGCCGCAGGGCGTCCAGCCCTCTCGCGCTTTCCCCACAGGGGCGAGGGCGTTTCAACAATGTCGAACCTACGGTCTGGAACGGCGAGGATCTCGACATACCGACATTTATCAGACGCAACATTTCGCTCGATCTGTAGCTATCAGGACAATGAACAGGGACGGACACATAAGGGTTCTGCCGCTCCATGTCGCGAACAAGATAGCGGCAGGCGAAGTCGTGGAGCGTCCGGCGTCCGTCGTCAAAGAGCTTGTCGAGAATTCCATTGACGCCGGCGCCGCGAACATAAAGATTTCGGTTTCCGGCGGAGGGCGTAAACTCGTGTCAGTGTCTGACGACGGATCCGGAATGACGCGCGACGATGCATTGTTGAGCCTTGAACGCCAGGCGACTTCCAAGATTTTGGACGTAGGCGACATCGAAAACATAGATACGCTCGGTTTCAGGGGAGAGGCGCTTCCATCAATCGCGTCCGTCTCGCGGTCAGATATGATTTGGACGAGGACTTCTCAACAGACAAAGGAGTAGAGTTCGGGCGCTTATATCGACGTGGCAAAGAATGGAAGTTCCAGGCTGTTGGCGAAGCTCATAAAGATGGTTTAGAGCCAATTTGCCGGAAATATGC
>JAFNRY010000328.1 GCA_017385345.1 Kiritimatiellia bacterium | reverse complement strand
TGAACATGAGAATCATTCCGTAGAGCGTCTGCGTTATCGGCGCGCCCACGAACGAAAGCAGAAGGAACGGAGCCGGCTTGCCCGCCGCATAGCACTTCTTCCACGCTCCGACGGCCGCGCTCGCCGCCAGCCCGGTTCCGAACGCGCTGCCCGCGCCCGCAAGCCCGAGGCACGCCACCGCGCCCGCCACTACCATTGCCGCTTCGCTCATTTTCTTCCTCCTTGATTATTGTCGTCTCTTGCCTGTTTGCGGAAGGGACTGTAGGCGTAGCCGCCCCACGTCACTCCCTTGTGGTTGGAAAATTCAAGCGTGTTCAAACGCACCGCGTGCACCAGCACCGACAGCCCCGCCATCATTATGTTTATGCCGTGGCCGACCGCCAGGATCGCAACCATGGCCACGGCGGCGAGAGCCTTGCCGAGCGCCGAAGGCGCGCCGTCGAAAAGATTCACCGCCATCGCATTGAAGTTCTCCGCGACCTTCACCGACGCGAGGCCGACGGCGAAAAGACGCACGTACGAAATAATGTCCCCGAGCGCGCTCATTATGTTGAGAGGCAGCATTCCGAGCTCGGCGCCCCGGGTCTTGAGTTCCGAGGGCTTGACCGAAAAGAGAAACACCAGCGCGACGGACGTTCCGCCCACGACGGCGCCCCACCCCGGAACGGCCGGGAATATGCCGACTATGGTGTTTACGACGAGATACATCGCCAGCAGGACGCCGGCCCATCCCAGTTCCGCCAGCGCGGTCGAATCCGGCGCGCGGCACACCGCGTTCCACAGCCGCGCCAGAATCAGATGCGAAGCGCCTATCGTAAAACACAGAAGCATCATGTTGCGGTACGACGGATCGGCCAGCCACCGCACGGTAGGCCACGAGGCGCACCACGGAAGCGCCGCTCCGAACCATGTGTTGGAGAGAATCCCCCACACGACCGTCGCGGACGAAAACACCGTCAAAAGCACGAACCAGCTGCGCGGCAGTTTCCTGCGCAGCGCCACTGTCGCCGCAAGAAACAGCGCGCCGTACGCGCCGTCTCCGACGAGCATCGCGAAAAACAGCGAAAAATAGCACATGAACGGAACGGAAACATCCGCCTCGTCGTAGCATGGCGAAACGCCAAGCCCGGCGAAAAGCGCCTTGACCGGGCGGAAGAGGCGCGGAGGTTCGACGAGCGTCGGGGGAGTCTCGCCAGGTTCGCGCCCGCGCAGCAGAACGCCCCATCCCTCGCGGCGCGCCGCGGCGAGCATCTCGCCTTCGCGCGGCGCCGGCAGCCACCCTGCGATATGCGCAACCGCTCCGGACGCCTCCATCTTCTCCTTCGCCGCCTCGAACGCCAGCGCGTCGGCAAGTCCGGCGTATTGCGAAAGTATGCTCTCTTCGTCGGACGCCGCAAGAGCCGAAACCGTCTCCAGCAGACGCCCTTTCATCTCCGCCGCCTCCGCCCTCAGTTCGGAGAGGCTCTTTGCGGGAAGCGGATCTGGAAGCGAAGCCACGTCGCGCAGCCTCCCGCCGGTCTTTTCGACAAGTTTCGCCGCGAGAGCGGGATCGAAATCTCCGTACGGTTCCACGCGGGCGATCTCTTTTTCAGCCGCCGCCAGCCGCGCTTCGGAGTCCGCGCGCTTCTCTTCGAGTTTGAGAACGCCATCGACATTGCATGGAAGAAGCGTCAGCGTATCGGCGTATTCGAGCGATTCGCGCGCCTTGCGTATGACGCGGACTGCGCGTTCCGCCCGTGCCGCGCGCCCGCGCGCCGCGACCACGCCCGCGCCGCCAGCGCCCGACAGGTCGAGATGCACCGCGCCCATCGAACGCAAAGCCTCGAGCGCCTGCTCCTTCGCCCCGGCCGTCGCCAGAAGATCCACATGCAGCATCGGAACGATCATTCCGCCCTCCCGTCCGCCGCCGGAGCCCTCGACTTCGCTATCTTGCCGCGCGTCACCGCCGCCGTCTGCTCGTCGCCGAGAGCGATCTTTATGACGCGTATCGCCTCGCGGCATTCCGGAATCTTCACCTTCTCGAAGAGATTCACCCTTTGCGAAGTCTGGCGCAGCTCCTCCTCCACGAGGCGGCGCTGCTCTTCGCACACCGCACGCTCGGCGCGCAAAGCGAGCAATTCCTTCTCGGACGCGACCGCGTCGTCAATCCACGCGGGAGACTCCCACGCATCCACCGGCTCGACCGCCAGATCCAGCGATTCGAAAACGGGAATGGATACGCCCGCTATGTTGGATGTCGATGTTTTCGTTTCGCGGACGCGCACGAGTTTCTCGAAGGCGGGCGCATCGGTCGCAAGAAGGGAAATCCATCCGGAAAGCGCGTCGCGGCAGGCGGCCTCCTTCGCGGCTACGGCCTCCGCTTTCGAGACGATCAGGGCGATTTCGGCCTGCAACTGCTGTTTCTTCAATTGCAACATGGGCAGGAAACGCAAAAAACGCTTCAAAGCGTCGCTTTGCGCTTTCAATTCAGTCTTCGTCAACTTCACTCTGGCCATGTGCGGCTATTATACCATTTTTCGACGCCGCTTCGTCCGCCTGGAATTTACCGGAAAGCTGCGCGTGGCGACCAGCTCCCGCATGTGCGGCGACGGCGGGATGCGCCGCACGTCCACCTCCTCGACGATCATCGCCCGCGATAAAAGC
>JAFNRY010000327.1 GCA_017385345.1 Kiritimatiellia bacterium | reverse complement strand
GCAACAATGATTTTTTCCATATAAATGAAAATAGACTTAATGGAGTGGATTTATCAGATGTAGGGCTGGTAGAATATGAATGGTATTTTGATGAGGAAGAATATCAAGAATGGCTTCAAGATTGTGAACTTGAAGATTCTGAAGAAGTAAGGCATCAATATTATACAGAAGATGTCACGTTTGGCGTTGAATATTTTGACAATGATACATTTCATTATATGGCAGGAGACCAAAATTTACTATATGATGACCTACAAGCGTACCCATTACATCATCCGCTTCGAAACCGTCGGCGCGGAACACGGGCAGGCCGAGCGCGGCGGCGAGTTCGCCCGCCGGCCGGATCGAGGCGGCGAGATCCTCCGGCATCTTCTGGCGCTGCGCCTTGTAGGGCGGATACGCCTCGTGGCGGAACGTCGGTCCGCCGGGATCCGCCGCGATCGCCGCGAGGGCCGGCTTCTCGCGCAGAAGAATGCTCTGCAGCGCGTTTGCGAATCCGAGCAGCGCCGACGTGTTGAAGCCGGACGAAGTCATTCTCGGGTTGCGGAGAAAGACGAAATGGCCCTTGTAGAGAAAGGGCATCATATCTATGATGAAAAACTTCTCTTTCACGTCCGGCTCCCTCATTTCCTGGTTCCGTCGATCCAGAGTTTTTCGATCCATGGCGCGGGCAGCGTCCTCTGGTGGATCGCCACCCTGTTGCCTTTGAGGAACTCGAATCCCGCGATTGCGTCCTCCGGGCACGGATGGCCGTGGAAGCAGAGTATCGAAGCCGTTTCGGGCATGCCGCGCGGAGGTCTGAAAAGATTTGCCGGGAACATCCTGTGGCAGGAGCGCTTGAACGACACCACCCAATCCTCGGGCCACCACGCGATGTTTTCAAGCCCGACCGCGTGCGTCATGAACGCCTGTTCCGTCGGAAAGCGGCGCCTGTCGTAGGCAGCCGCCGGATTGTCGGCGAACGCCCTCCATACGCGATCGGACTTGCCCGCCTCGAAACGGAAGCACGAGGAATTGCCTATCTTGGGCCGTCGCCGGAAGATGAGTTTGCGCCGTTCGATCCAGTTGCGTATAATGCAAAAGCCGCCCGGATTGAACTCGAAGAAGCGGTCCATCGGCCCCGCCACTATCTGGTCGATGTCGAGAAACAGCGTCGGCCCCTCCAATCCGCCGCAACCGTCGCGGAAGAACGCGAGTTTGGTATAGACGGTAGGCCATTTTCTGCCGATGGCGGAAAGGGTCGCCGGCGGCTCTGGGAGGGGCTGCGCTTCTATGCCGTCCGCGAGGCCTTCCGGATCGTCGGTGAAGCACACGAAACGGAACTTACGCTCCATATTGCGCTTCACGCCGGCGTAGAGTCTGTTCACATAGTGCGCCGGATAGCGCGTTCCGTACTTCATACAAATGACGTTGGCCTTCGTTTCCATACAGTCCTCCATATCGAAGTTGCCGTTTTTCGCAGCGCCCAGACTGCGTCTTCAAGCGCGGAAAGCGGATGGAGAATCCGCGCGCGGCGGCGCGTGCAGATGGAATCCGCCGGACCCTCGGGCTTTGCACGGCCGGCGGCCTCGATCGCCTTCGCCGTCTGTGCGAAAAAATTGTATTCCCTGAAAAGCAGTTCCCTCGCCTCGGCTATCGCGTCGAGCCGCTTCTCCCTCTCGCCTCCGGCGACGGCTGAAGCGATTGTCGCGGCGGCGGCGGACGGGTCGTCCGGAGGAATCGGGATGAAGCATCCGGCCGGAAGACATTTCGCGATGTCGGGATCGCCGGCGTAAAACGGCAGGCATCCTCTCACGAGGGGATCGGCTATCTTTTCGGTCCAGAAGCCCGGCGCGACATGATTTTCGAAAGCCACGTGGCAGGCGTATTCGTCGAGCGCGTCGTATTTGAAGCGAAGCGGCCTCTCCGTGCCCTTGCCGAACCTGTCGAAGCCGGGAACGGCGCGCTCGAGCGTTTCAAGCAACGCCTGCCGGTCGGCATGGCGGGTATGCCGCATCGCCTTTGCGGAATACACCGCGGATACGGCTTTCGTCTTCGGGGGGACGGGGAGGGAGCGCTCGGCAGCGAAACTGCGCCCGGTGTACCAGACCATGTAGCCACGCCCCTCGACGCGCCCGGCGTGCCGGGGATCGTCCGGCGGACGATTCGTCAGCAGGACGCCGAACTGGCGCACGTACGCCCTGTTGTAGTGCTTCACCGTCGGCGGCTCCTGGGTGGCGAGAAGAACTTGTTCCTTCGGGCAGGACAGAATCATTTTTCCGAAGCGGACCTCGGGCCGCCGTGCGGGTAGCTCGTCGTAGATGCAAAGCCAATCGTATTCGACGCAGGCCGGATCGCAGGCAAAACGGTATTTGGCGTTCCAATCGAAAACCCTGCCGCCCATGAATCGCGCAACCGTTCCGCCTATGGCTTTCACCACGACGCGGCGGTCTGGCGCCGCGGCGCGGCGCGAGGCCGCGACCCTGGCGGCGGCGGCTCGCATCTGCGCGTAGAAGCCGCCGCGAAACGCCAGATTCACGCGCAGAAACGACGGAACGCGCGCGCGGCCTGCGAGTTTCTTATCGAGCTTGCGCAGAAAATATCCGTTTATGGCGTACAACCATTCGTGGAGAGAATACGGCGCCTTTTCGGCAAACCGGGCGAAACTTCCCGCGAGCCGTCTCCTGCCGCGCCAGTCCCACCAGTGCATGTGTTCGGCGCGACATGCAAAATATCTGACCGCGTCTTCCGCCGGAGTTCCAAACCGCAATTCCTCGAGATCGAAAAAAACACATCCCATTCCGGACTGAAACCGGAAGTTTTCCCAGTGGAGATCGCCATGTATGATGCGCGTCTCCTCCGGGGAGAGAACGAGCGTTTCGTCCCCCATGAGCGCGAGTTCCCGTTCTATCGCGCGGTAGCCCGCAAAGCGCCCGGCGAGGGAGCGCTTTATCGCCGCAAGATCGAAAACGGGCTTGATCTCGCCGTCGTCGGCGAAACCATCGAGCAGCCGGGCGTGCGATTCGAGAAAAGCGTCCGTCGTGGCGTCGTCCATTTCGTCCGGAAACACGGAGCGGCCGGCAACCCATTCGAGCGCGAGAACGCTCCAGCCGCAGACGTCGAGAATCCTGGCGCCAAACAGCGGACGGACCGCGTTGGCGCTACGGGTCGAAGCCAAATGCGAAAGAAGAACGGAGAGACGGCGGCTTCCGGAAGGCGGGACGCATTTGACCGCGAAGACGCCGGGCCGGCCGGCTCCGGGCGCGGATTCTGCTTTGAAGTTTATCGAATGCGCATGGCCCGGCAGGTGCGAAAGGCGCAACAAATCCACGCCCCAGCCGACTTTTGCGGCCGCGCGTATCGCATCGGCGGAAGGCGGAGCCGGATTCATTGACGTCTCCTCCTCCAGACCGCAAGCCGCTCGAAGAAAAACATAACCGCCCAGCAGAAAACAGTGGCGTAGCCGAGCAGCTCAGTACCCTCCTTCGCCATGCGCATCGCGTCCTGCACGCCGCCGGAGACGAAGCGCTCCCAGACGAACCGGGCCGAAACGAGTTTGGAAAAAAGAAATATGCACGCAACGCCGATCGGCATTGCGAGAAAACCGCGCGAAGCGACAAGTGCGCGGAGACCGGGATGGAACGAACGCTTCGAAAAGACGGGTATGGCGAGCGCAACGGCGATTGCGATCCCGGCGGCGAGCAGCGAAACCGCCCCGCCGCCCACGACAACAGCGCCTTCGACGTCGCGGAATAATTCATCGAGCGCGATTGCGCAGGCTATGGAAGCGGCGAAAAAATAGCCGGCCCGGCAGCGCCGCTCCATCGCCGCGAGAATTGCGAAAAGGCCCGCCGAAGCCGCAATCAGCGCAAACTGGCCGAGCGCCACGACGGATCTCGCGCCGCTCGCCTTCTTCATCAGCGCGACGTCGAGGACGAGCGCGCCCGCGACCAGCGCGGGCACAAGAAGAAATTGCGCCACGCCGGAAGAAAACGCCAGCGGCGAAGCAAGGGATTTCCCTTTCGAATATCCGAGCCCGAACACATAGCGCCCGCCCAGCGCCACCGGCCTGGACTTGTCCTCGTGGCCCGGCACCGCGTCGGCGCCGATGCTCCGGGCGTACTTGGCCATGCGCCGCGCATCGCGTTCGTCCGATGAGAGTTTCACCACGAACCGTCCACCGTCCTCCGGAACCGCTATGTACCACTTCCTCCCGCCGCCATCCTCCAGCGGAACAAGCTTCGCTATGGGCCTTCCGAGACTGCTCTCGAGGGAGTTCTTGAACACGTCGGGGCGAAAAGGCGGTTTTGCGGCGATTTTCCCGAGACAGCGCGGCAATGCGCCGGCCGCGGAGAATCTGACCGCCATCTTCGGCACGCCGCACGATATGCACGCGCTTATGCGGTGATGTCCCTGCCTCAGCGAATCTTCGCACCCCCT
>JAFNRY010000326.1 GCA_017385345.1 Kiritimatiellia bacterium | reverse complement strand
GAGAGCGCGAGCGTGCCCGCCGCGACCTTCACCGTGCTCGCGGCGGGAATCGCCGCGGCCGTGAGCGTGCCTTCGCCCGTCTTTGTGAACTTGCTGCCGGCAAGCGCCGTCTCGGAGCCGGTGCCGGAGATGCCGACGTTCTTGCCGTTCGTGTCAAGGGTGAAGTCGCCGCTGTAGATGATGTTGTCGATGTTGTTGAAGATGTTCGCCCCGTTCGCGGCCGCCTTTACCGTGCCGCCGCCGAGGACGAGCGTCGAATTCGCCGCGCTCGCGCCTTCGACGAACGTCGGGACGACGACCGTGCCGCCCTTCATGATGAATAAGGCCGTGCCGCCGTAGTGGCTGAGATAGACGCCGCTCTGCGCCTCGAGGTAGCCGTCGTTCATCTCGTAGGTGGCGTTGCCGCTCGATTCGCTGAGGCAGACCCAGTTGTTGTTCCTGCCTGTGAGAATCGCCTCGCCGCCGTTCTGCACGAACTTTCCGGTGCCGTTCCAGCCGATCTGGAACCAGTAATACGGGCGTATCGTGCCGTTGTTGAACGTATAGATGCCTACGCCGGTGGCGCCATGGCCGACTATCACGTCGCTGTTCAAGCTTATGACATTTCCGCCGTTCTGCACGAACGTGCCGTATCCATCCCGCCCCGCGTACAATGCGTTTTTAACGGTGAGATTTCCGCTGTCCATCGTCATTCTGCCGATGGAGCCCGCGTTCCATCCGAGCTGCAGAATATCGTTGACAGTCAGTGTGCCGTCGGTCAGGTTGTACACGCCGGTGCCGGTGTTGTTCTCGCCTATCGTGATGGCCGTGCCGACCTCGAACGAGCCGCCGGACTGGTTGATTTCGCCGTAGCTGTTCTGCGCGCTCAACCGCATGTTCGCAAGCGCCACCCACTCGCGCGTCTTGAAATGGCCGTTGCCGGATATGTTCAGATACCCTTTGTGCGCTCCCGACCAGCCGCCGCCGAGCGCAAGCTGGTGGACTTCCATGTATCCGTCGCCTCCGACATTGACGATGCCGGTGCCGCCCTCGCAGCCCAAATATACGATGTTGTTGAGCGCGTTCACGAGACGCCCGCCGCTCATGTTCACGGTTCCCGTGCCGCCGTAGCGGCCGAGGTTGAGCCAGTTGTTGAGCGTCGTCGTGCCGCCCGTCTGGGTGAATACACCCGTTCCGCGTCCGCCGACCTCGAATGCCGAACTCGCCGTAAGAGTCCCGCCCGCCATTGTATAGACTGCGTTTCCGCCGGCGACGGTGCTTATTCCGCCGACCGCGACGGAGACGTCTCCGTTCGCCTGTTTGAACTCGACGGGGCGGCCGGCGGTCGTTCCGACGTTCAACGCCGTGCTGGCGGACATGGTTCCGCTGCCTTCCTTGGAAAGGAGTATCTTCGCGTCGCCTGAGAGCGTCAGATTCGCAAGGCCGGCGACGAACAGCGATTCGTCGAACGTGGCCTGGCTGGCGTCCGGCACGGCGAACACGACCGCCGATCCCTCGCCGCCGGAAACGGCCGCGCCTGAAGAGGCGGAAAGATTGTTGAGAGTCAGCTTGTGGCCGTTCAGGTTCGCCGCTCCACTGATGGCGGGCGTGACGGAAAGGCCGCGCCAGTCGCAATCCGCCGTGAACGTGCAGTTGCCGATGTCGATTGACTTGCAGGCGAAAGCGGAGCCGGAGGGAATCTGGAGATCGACGCTTACTCCATCTCTGAACACCGCGTCGTACGTCGCGTCGGGGACGATGTTGTCCATCGTCAGGGCGTTGACCCAGTTCGCGGAGTTGAGCGCGTTGCCGTCGCCGGCGTCGCCCGTCCAGAGCGCCGTCGTAGCCGACACGGTTCCCTCCTGCACGAGAAAGATGTTGACGCCCGCGCCTTTCACGAGACCGTCAATGATCGCCTTCGACGAAGACGGATCGCCTTTGAATACAAGAACGGATTTCTTGGAAGCGGAGTTTGTCACATACGCGCCGACGAATTCATCGCAGGCGATGTCCTTGACGGTGAGGATGTGTCCGTTGAGGTCGAGAACCGCGCCGCCGGCGAGAAGGATCGGTCCGCGATCGGTCCAGTCCTCGTTGGCGGTCAGCGTGTAGCTGTTGGAGCCGCTTCCCTGCGGGAAGTTTGTCGCGTTGAACGCATAGGCCGTCCCGTTCACGGTGACGGTGAAAGGCACCCAGCCGCCGTTGAACGACAGGCTCGGGCCGTAGCCGCCATAGGTGTCGCCGGCGATTATCGTGAAGCGGTGCCAGCCCTCCGATACCTCGACCGTGGAATTGGCCTCGCCAGTGTAGGAGTTGTTGTAAAGCACCAGGTCGTTGTCGATGAAGATGGCGAAGTAGTCGTCGAACTTCTGCCTGATCGCCCATGTTCCGGCCTTTTCCGCCGCGACCTGGAACCAGCCGTCGAAGCGATCCTGCGACCATCTGAGGTTGGCGTCCCTCCACGAGGAGTTCAAGAGGTTGTCGATGTCGCCCGCGCCCATCGGGGTGTATTCGCCAAGGTTGAAGAGACGCCACGTGGCATCGCCCATTCCGCCGCGATTGCCGTAGGAGATGCGGCCCCACTGGGTGGCGGGATGCGCGACGGAGCCGACGGCGTATCCGCTGTCGTTCTTCGCCGGGCCGGCGACGAGCGTGTTGCCCTGCGGATAGAAAATCGTCCCGCTCACGGCGTCGTAGAGACCGGCCACGCCATCCTTCACGCACGGGATGAAATCGCGGGCCGGCGTCCACGAATCCGTGTCGCCCGTCCACAGCTTGGCGCGGTAGAGGCGTCCCAGATGGCACTGCGCGGCGTTTTCCGTATTCCCGCTTTTGTAGTGGGAGGCGAAGAGATAGAGATTGAGGTCGGTATCGACCGCGCCGTAGTTGGCCGTTTCGTCCATCGTTCTTGAAATCGTTTCGCCGCTCTGGTTCGTCCACATACCCGTCATGGCGCCGGACGCGGAAACCTCCACCTCCGCCGTCACAAGAGAGCCGTAGTACGGGAAATCACCCCAGTTGACCATTGCGTAGCCGTATTCCCAGCGGGCGTTCTGGTAGTCGTGCATGACGAGATTGAAACGCTTGTCGTTCCACGAACCGAGCATTACCGGCCAGCGGTCGGTGTTGATATTGGAGAACTTCACCTCCGCCTTCACGCCGCACTTGCCTTTCACGCCGGTATCAACGTAGAGCGCCGCGCTCGGCTGCACCCACTCGACCAAGTAGTCGGGCGTTTCGGCGGCAGCCGGGAGCGCGATCAATCCTGCGACGGCCAATGCTACGGTTCTCGCTATCTTTTTCATTTTTCTTCTCCTTTCAGATTGCAAAAGTCAACCAAGACGCATTGAAAAAATGCATCTGACGGATGGAAAGCCGCGCCAACGCGGCTTTCACGCTCCACGGTTCTTCTAAACTTTGAGGGGGGGGGGTGTATTTAAGGTATAAAGACGCGCCACGCGGCCTTCAGCCGCGCCCGCCGTCGATGCAATGCGCATCCCGACCATGTTCTGCGCCCTTCCCACACCACTATCATATCAAAAAAACCGCCTGTTTGGCAAAAAATCGTACGGGACGTTGCCGCCACCGCAGGCGGAACGGGCCTCCTGCCCGTCGATATGGCGGGAAACGCCTTCGACAACAGACTGGAAGCCCGTTCCGTTCGCAACAGACTACTTCATCTTTACTTCGACTGTGAAGAAGTGGTACTGGCGCAGGATTGAGGCGTCGGCGTCGTCGGCGATAGGCGTCCACTTCTCGTCCTCCAGCCGTATCTTCCCGTATCTGATATAAGTACGGGTCGCGCGAAGCTCTGGCGTGTCCGGCTCCCATGTCACCTTCGGCGTCCCGTCGGGGAGCATCTCGATCTTCGCAGTGAACTTGGAGTTCGCGTCGTCCGGCTCGAGTCCGGCGACATAGGACTTCCAAATGGCGCAGCCGTTGAGTCCGTTCGTATGCGCCGCTTTCTCGTAGTCGCCGCCGGCCTGCTCCAGATAGCGCGCGAAATGCTCGCTTTCCAGCACCGCGTATGGCACGGGGACGGGCGTCGTCTGCGTCTCCTCGGTCGCGGGCGGCGTGTCGCCCGACTTCCACTCCACGTTGTCGAGCTTCGCGACGTTCACGCCGGCAAGTTCCGGATCGTCCATTTCGTCCTTCAAAAACTCCCAGCGGACCACGTGCCACCCGTCGCCGGCGATTTCGACATTGCCGGAACTCCAGCCGCATTCACCGCTGATGACATCGCGCACCACCCCGTCCACGGACAGTTCCAGCCAGTCGTAGTCCTCCTCGCAGGAAACCGCCCAGTCGAACGACAGCACGCCAGACCCGTACACGCGCGTCTGGACTGCGGCCGTCCCGAGGTCTCCGAGCCCGGCGACCTCGGCCCAGGCGTCTCGGGCGTCCGCCGGCGACTGCCACGCGACGCCGTGCCACGCGGCGTCCCCGTCCGTCGTCCACACGAGATTCGTATTGAGCGCTTCGGCGAGCGTGGGCGCCGCGGAAGGCGCAGGCGTCGCGGAAGGCGTCCACGACACGCAATCGAGCGCTGCACGGTCGCCGGCGGCGGCTCCGCTGCGGCCGGAAGTCAACCTCCACTTGATTTCATGCTCCCAGAATCCAGACACCGTAACGGACGTTTCCGTCCACCCGTTCGTTCCGGAAAGCATGCCCTTCACCTCGCCGTCCACCATGAACTGGAACTTCGTGTTGCGGGAGGCGAGCGCGCTGCTCCACTTGAAAGCAATGGTTCCGGGGCCTTCCACCGTAGTCGCGATCCAGGCGTTCGTTCCGTTCGGAATCGCCTCGCAATACGCCTGATGCAGACCGTCGGCGGCCTCTTCCGACCATTCGGGAAGCCATTCCGCCGCGCCGTCTGTCGCCAAGTCCAGGCCCTCGGCATTGACCGCCTGTGCAAGCGTAACCTCGTTCGTCTCCCAGAGCCACGCGAACGACACGTCGCCGAGCACCTTGAACTCCGCGTTCGCGCCGTCGCCCGACTCCGGCTCCGCGTTTGCGGCGGTCCAGCCCTTGCAGACGTACTGCGTCGCTCCGCAGTTGATCGCTGCGTTGGTGGCAAGCGATACGACGTCCTCGTAATAATACTGTTTCGTTTCGCCGTTCACCGTCACGTTGAACTTCCTACGTTCCCAGGTGGCGGCGACTTCGACCGCGCCCGTGCTGCCGAGCGCGATAGAAGCAGGCGTCCAGCCCTTGAACACCCAACCGTACACTTCACCCGGCACGGCAAACACAATCTCGTCCTCGACAGTGTATGTCTCTGGATTTGTATTCGAAGCGCCATTCAAACCGGTGTAGGTAATGGAGTACGGAATAACAGCGTACTGCGCCGTGAACGTGACATCGCCTGTGATGGGCGCGGACACGTCGCCGCTCCAGCCGGTGAACTCGTAGCCCGCGTCCGGCGCAACAGCCGGCGCAACGGCGCTTTCGCCGTAATTCTGAGTCTGCGACGTCTCGCCGGACAACGCGCCATGCGCTCCGGCTTCGAACGTGACTGTAAATTCGTCGATGGCGAAGGTCGCGCCTACGGTACGCGGACGATCCATCGCGACGGACAGCCCTGTGCCGTTCGTCACCGTGCAGCCTTCCGTATCGCCCGTCCATTCGACGAAGTGGTAGTGTTCGGCAGGGACGGCTTCGAGGATGAACTCGTCGCCGTCCGGCTTCCATCCGACCTCCGGAGCAGTTATGGATCCGTTCTGCGTCTCGGAGACCTCGAACCACCAGTTCGTGGCAAGGATATCCCATGCGAACTCAATGCCGTTCGTCACCACGACGGTAAACTCGTTCGTGACGACGGGATCGGTGAACGTCGTGCCGAGCGTCACGATCTGCATTCCGTTCGTCTCGAACGGTTTTGCGGTAAACGTCGCTTCTTCCTCGTAATAGTACTGCTTCGTTTCGCCGTTCACTGTCACATCGAACTTACGACGCTCCCAAGTGGCGACGACTTCGACCGCGCCCGTGCTGCCGAGCGCGATAGAAGCAGGCGTCCAGCCCTTGAACACCCAGCCGTACACTTCGCCCGGAGCAGCGAACACAATCTCGTCCTCGACAGTGTATGTCTCTGGATTTGTATTCGAAGCGCCATTCAAGCCGGTGTACGTGATGGCATATGGAATCGCGGCATACTGCGCCGTGAATGTCGCGTTGCTCGTCACGAGTGCGGACGTGTCGCCGCTCCAGCCAGTGAACTCGTAGCCCGCATCCGGCGCAATCGCCGGCGCAACCACGCTAAAACCGAGCGGCGCGTGCTGGCGCAAGTCGCCGCCGCCGGTACGCATGCCATGCTCTCCGAGATCGAATGTCACCGTAAATGCCGCCGCTGAAGCCTCGAGCTCCGAAGCGTACACCTCGGCCTCCGCAGAAGTCCAGACGTTCGTCGTAAAGCGCAGGTCGCGGAATGCGAGGCCGCTCTCAGCCGCCGGCTCGGTCATGCCGTCGAAAGCCCTGTTGTAGATCGCGCCGTAGCGGATCGTATCCATCAGTGCGCGCTCCTGTCCGTCTGGGTCGGTGATCGCGCCCACGAACTTGCCGTCGAGATAGAACGACTGCATTCCGGACGCCCATTCCCACTCGTAGTCGGTCTTGATGTTGCGCTCGTTTACGATGACGAGCGTGTGGAACGTCCTGTCCGGATCGCTTCCCAGAGCGATGCTGGAAGTCGCGTTCACGCCGCCGGTATTGCCGTCGGCCTGATACCAATTCTGCACGGTCTGCGCGACGAGGCTGCCTTCCGCCGTCCGGCATATGGCGATAGACCTCTTGTTGTTTTCTTCGATGCCGCCGTAGGAGAAGATAACCGCCTTGCCTTCCTCCACTTCCGGCCCCCTGAACTGCATGGCCATCGTCCAGTCACG
>JAFNRY010000325.1 GCA_017385345.1 Kiritimatiellia bacterium | reverse complement strand
GATGTCCGTTCCGCGGCCGGCCATGTTCGTCGCGATCGTGACGGCGCCGCGCATGCCGGCGAGCGCCACGATCTCCGCCTCGCGCGCGTGGTTCTTCGCGTTCAGCACCTCGTGCGGCACGTGCGCCATCTTCAGCATCCGCGAAAGTATCTCGGACGTGTCCACCGTAACGGTGCCGAGCAACACGGGCTGGCCCTTCGCGTGGCGCTCCGCCACGTCGGCCACGATCGCCTTGTACTTCTCGCGCTGCGTGCGGTATATCTGGTCGTTTCCGTCCGTCCTGTTCACGGGCTTGTTCGTCGGTATGCTGACGACGTCGAGCTTGTATATGTCCTTGAACTCGCGCGCCTCGGTCTCGGCCGTGCCGGTCATACCGGAGAGTTTCTTGTAGAGGCGGAAATAGTTCTGGATCGTGATCGTCGCGAGCGTCTGCGACTCCTTCTCGATCTCGACGCCCTCCTTGGCCTCGACCGCCTGGTGCAGACCGTCCGACCAGCGGCGGCCGGGGAGGACGCGCCCCGTGAACTCGTCGACAATGTACACGTGGTTGTCCTGCACCACGTAGTCCACGTCCTTTTCGTAGAGGCAGTAGGCGCGCAGCAGCTGGTGGACGACATGGACGCGGTCGCTGTGCTCCATGAACGAAGCCTGCGCCTCGCGGCGCTTCTCCATGCGCTCCTTCTCGCCAAGCGAGGCGTCGCCGTCGATGGCGCTCATCTCGGCCGCGAGATCGGGCAGGACGAAGAGCTTCGGATCCTGCGGGCATATCTTCTCGCTTCCGCGGTCGGTCAGCGAAACTTCGCGCGTACGCTCGTCGATGGTGAAATGCAGCTCCTCCTTCAGCTCGCGGGCGCGCTCCTTGCGCATCTCGGAAAGCATCTGCAGCTCGCCGTCCTCGTGCAGCTTGCGGATTTCGGCGTTCTCGAGCAGGTGCATGAGCTGCTTGTGCTTCGGCATTGAATGGTAAACCTGGTAGATCTTCTCCTTCGCCGCCTCGGTGTCCCCGGCCTCCCACGCCTTCTTCGCGTCGCGGACGAGATCGTTGCACTGCGCCGTCTGCACGCGCACTATCGCGTCCACCATCGGACGCAGCTCGCGGTAGATGTGGCTGGTCGAAACCGTGGCCGGGCCGGATATGATCAGCGGCGTCCGCGCCTCGTCGATCAGTATCGAATCGACTTCATCGACTATCGCGAAGTTGTGGCCGTTCTGCACTACCTGCTCCGGACGCTGCGCCATGCCGTTGTCGCGCAGATAGTCGAAGCCGAATTCGCTGTTGGTGCCGTAGGTTATGTCGCGCCTGTACTGCTCGCGGCGCTCGTCGGAGTCCATCGAATTCTGGATGCATCCGACCGTCAGGCCGAGGAATTTGTAGAGGTGGCCCATCCACGTGGCGTCGCGCAGCGCAAGATAGTCGTTGACCGTGACGAGCTGCACGTTCTTGCCGGTCAATGCGTTCAGATAGAGCGGAAGCGTGGCGACGAGCGTCTTTCCTTCGCCGGTCTGCATTTCGGAAATGGCGCCGCGGTGGAGGACGATGCCGCCGATGAGCTGGACGTCGAAAGGCACCATGTTCCAGACGAGTTCGTGCCCGCATACCTGCGCCTTCGTGCCGCAAAGCCTGCGGCACGCGTTCTTGACCAGCGCGTACGCCTCGGGAAGCAGCGAATCGAGGCTCTCGCCCTTCGCGACGCGATCCTTGAACCCGCGCGTCATGCGGGGATAGTCTTCGTCTGCGAAATTCTTCTTCTGGTACTCTTCTTCGATGCGGTTGATTTCCCGCACGACCGGCCACAACTTCTTCAGCTCGCGATCGTTCTTCGTTCCTATTAGTGCTCTCAATAGATTCATATGTGTTAATATTATACCATACGGCGGGCCTCGAACGGTGGCGAAACCGCCGGTGTTTCGCTCTTTCACGGCCGTTCCCGCGACGGCCAAATATGCTATAATCGCCGCCGAAACCGGCGGGAAACGCGCGCCGGCACGACCGGCGGAACCTACGGTCGCAAAACAGCGCGCGGCGGCCGGGAAAGGAGCATGATGAACTGGAAACACACCGTTTGCGCGGCTTTTGCGTGCATCTCGGCAGGAACGGCCTGCTCGGACGCCGTTCCCATGGGCGAATTGCAGGTCGCCTCCCTGAACGTCCTCCTGCCGCAGATCAACCAGCTCGCGACAAAAGCCCAGCTTCCCATGCTGCCCATGCTCGTGCCGCAGCTCGTGGACGGAGAAATGGCGAAAAAGTTCGGCGAACTGGAGAAAGACCGCGACTGGGGCGTGAAACTGTTTCTCAAGGACGATGGCGAAATCGTGGCGGTGCCGGCGTGGCCGCTCTCGGCCGGCGGAAAGGAGAAATGGCTGAAAAACAACGCCGGACTGAAGCCGGAGGCCGGCGTCTGGAGGCTGGTCCGCAGGTTCGGAGAGGGCGAAGAGCACCTCAAAGCGCTCTACGGGGCGGATGAGATGGTGGAATACGCGGCGTTCTCGCAAGACGGTAAGTGGGCGTTCCTCGCGCAGGAGGCGGAGTTCGCGAAAAAGGCGGCCGCTCTCGGCGCGCCGTTCGCAAAGCCGCTCGCGAAAGGCATGTTCTCGTGCACGATTTCGGGCGAAAAGACGTTCGATTCCTTCGACACAATCTGCAAGAAATCGGAAGAGCAGGTCCGGAAAATGAAAGAGGCTGCGGGAATCGCGGAAAGCGAAGAGGCGGCGGCCGACGGTGCGACGGCGGGGATCGTGCCGCCGGACTTCCCCGGCCCGGAAGCGAAAGACTTCGCGCTCGCGCTGCTGAAAGAGTTCAAAGAAGTGCGGCTGCTCGCCGGCGTTTCGTCGTCGGGCATCGACCTGCGCCTGCGCGCGACGCCGCGTGATGACAGCGCTATCGCAAGCGGCTGCGGCGTGCTGCCGAAAGCCGGGCGCTGGCTTGACGGCCTTCCGCAGGATTCCATCGTGGCGTTCGCCGCCGCGCCGTTCAGACCGGCGGGCGCCCTCGGCGGAAAATGGAACGACTTCGTGCGCGGCTCGCTCAAGCGCCTGAACGACCATATCGCGTCGCTCCCGGGCAAGGCCGAAAAGCCGGAGGAGAAGTCGGAGGCCGAGGCCTTCGCCGCGACGTTCGGATATTTCAAAGACGGCGTTGAAGCCTTCGCGGCGTCCGGCGCGAAAAGCCAGGCCGCCTCGTTCTACATGGCCGAAAACAGCGGCGGCGCCAAGTCGTATCTCGCGAAGTTCGATCTGGCCGGCGGCGGACGCGCCGGCTTCGACCGCCAGCCGCCGGCCGGCGCCTTGAAGACCGACACCGGAAAAGTGTTCTCGGTCGGAGGAAAAGACAAAGGCTGGAAGAACGACGCGCCGGGCAAGCTCGCGGACGCTTTCGCGGAGGCCGTGCCCGAGGCGGCCGGGGCGGAAAGGCCGGTGCTGGCGGGACGCTACGTGTTTTCAGTCGGCGTCTCCGCGGAAAACACAAAACCGTTCCCGGTATGGCTGTTCGGATGGAAGGACAAGTCCTCGTCCTGCCGCGCGCTCCTGCGCATGACCGCGAAGGACTTCGGAGAACTCATGGCGTTCCTCGCGGCCGCGACAATGCAGATTCAGCCATAGGGGGATCCGACAGGGAACGGTCATGGACGAAGCGGTCGCCATAGTCGGAATGAGCTGCAGGTTCGCGGGCTGCGCGACGCCGGCGGCCTTGTGGAACACCATCCTCTCCGGCAAAAGCAGACTCTCGATTCCCGGGCCCGATGCTGAAATACCGTTCGGCGCCAAAAACATCTTCGACCGGCCGTATCCCTCGAGGATCGGGCTTCTCGGGAACCTCTATTCCTGCGTTCCGTCGATGCAGAACTTTCCCCGGCAGGTCAACGCAGGCGAGAACCAGGATCTCTATTTCGCGACGCAGATGGTCTTCGACGCCCTGACCGATGCGTCGATGCGGATACGTTCGCGCGAACCGGCCCGCGGCACGATCCGCATCGGCTACGCGCCGCCGTTCAACGCCTCCACGGTGAACTGGCTGCAGCACACCGCGTTCCTCGACCAGACCATGGAAATCACGCGTCGGTTCATGCCTAACGCGCCGGAAGAGGCGATGGAGGCGGTCCGGGCGCGGCTGAAGGAATCGCTTCCGGAACCCAACCCGGCGTCGTTCCTCATGGGAACCGGCTACAGGTTCGCGTCGTGGATCGCCCGCGAATGCGCGTTTTCCGGCGAGGCGACGGTTCTCGACGCCGGAATGCTCAGCGGCGCGGCGGCCCTGCGCGGCGCGGCGCGCGATCTGCGCGACGGCAGCGCCGACATCGCCATAGCGGGAGCGATCTCTCCGCCACTTGGAAGATTCTACCTCGAAGGACTCTCGGGCGAAATCCTCTTCTCGTCGAAAACATCGTTCACGCCCTTCTCCGATTCGCCCGACGGCACCGTACCCGGCGAAGGCGGCGCGATATTCGTACTCAAGCGGCGGGAGGACGCGCTGCGCGCCCACGACAGGATATACGCACTGCTGCGGTCGGTGGAGATCAGCCACAACCCCGAAGGCGACGGATCGGCGGTCCTGGCGGCCGCGATGAAGCGCGCCGGCGCCGAACCCGCAGCCATAGGACTGATCGAGGCGGACGGCTCCGGAATGGCGACCATGGAGGCCCGAGAGATCGAGGCTGTTTCAAAGTTGTGGGGCGAACACGCGCCCGGCAGGGCGCTCGTCGGCATAGGATCTGTGAAAGGCAACATAGGGCACACCCTGCGCGCCGCCGCGGCCGCCGGCGTCGCCAAAGCCACGCTCGCGCTCCACCACAGGGTTCTTCCGCCGCAAACCACGCCGGCGAGGCCGGCCACCGCCCTCGCGGACCGGAAATCCAGCGCCTACCTGCTGACCGCGCCGCGCCCGTGGATCGCCGGCAGGAATCCGAAAACGAGGATGGCCGCCGTGCTCGCGGCCAACTTCGACCCGGTCAACCCCGTCGGCGAAACCAGCCGCGCCGGCAGATCCGCCGCGATCATCCTCGAAGAAGAACCGGAGACGAAAAAATGACGGAAGCCCCTTTCCTCTCCGGCGGCACGGAACTCGTCGCCGTCTCCGCGCAGAACGACGCGGCGCTTGCGGCGGAACTCGCCCGCCTCGCCGCTTTCATCGACAGGGTGCCGGACGCGAAAATCGCGGACATTGCATATACGTGCAGTCTTGCAAAAGGCGATTGCGTCTTCGCCGCCGTGGCGGCTTCCGCGCAGGATCTGCGCGACAGACTTCTCTCGGCGAAGGCCAGGATCGAATCCGGCCAGACGGAAAGAATCCGCGACAAAAGCGGCTCGTACTGGACGCGCAAGAGGCCTCTTTCCTCGGGCGGGAAGCTCGCGTTCGTCTTCCCCGGCGCGATGTCGTTCTATCCCGACATGATGCGGGACCTCGCGGTGCTCCATCCGGAATGCCGCGCCGCGTTCGACGAACTCGACGAAGCCCTCGCGGACGAAACCGGTTTCAAACCCTCCGATTTCATCTTCCCTCCGGCCCCCCAGTACGCATCGGACTCCGGCGCGTTCTCCTCGGGCGCGTATTCACAGGCCTTCATATCGGCTTTCGCGGGATGCGACGCGATGTCGCGCCTGCTTGCAGCGGCAGGGCTGAAGCCGGACGGAGTTGTCGGCTGCGGCGGCGGCGACCTCGCGTCCGTGCTGTGCGCGGGCGCGGCCGGCGCGCTCTCCCGCCAGGACCGCACGAAGGCGATCGGCGAACTCTACAGAATAGTCTCGAAAGCCGTGGACCACGAAGGACTGCCGGAGACGGTGATGGTAACCGTGCTGCCGAGAAAAGAAGACGACGTCGCCCGCATAGAGGCTTCGCTGCCGGAAGACTCCGTGCGCGTCGCGGTGGACTTCTCGCCGAAGATGCGGACGTACGCGGTCGATCCGCAATGCGCCGAAGCGGTGTTCAAGACATTCGCGGGATCTGGGGTCCGCGTGATACGGCACGGCCTCGACAGGCCGTTCAACACGCCGGACTGCAAAAAGGTCGTTTCCGCCGTAGGCAAGTTCGCCTCCGCGTGGCTGCGCTGCGCGCCGGTGTGCGACTTCTACTCGTGCGCCGTCGCCGGCGCCGTCGCCCCCAAATCGCGCGCACTGCGCAACGACGTAGCCGAGCGCTGGGCGAAACCGGTCAGGTTCGCGGACACCGTCAGGAAAATGTACGAAGACGGATACCGCGTGTTTCTCGAAGCGGGTCCCCGCGGACTGCTAACCGGAGCCGTCGAGGACACGCTCGAGGGGCGGGACTTCGAAGCCATCGCGATGAACTCTGTGCACCGGCGCGGCGAGCTCCAGATACAGCACGCCTTCGCGCGGCTTGCGTCTCTCGGCGCGAAGATGGATCTCTCGCGGCTGTTCTCCGGACGCGGCGCAAAGAAGCTCGACTTCGACGCGAAGATATCAACCGATTTCAGGCCCGTCGCGGAAAAGCGGCTCTCGCGCGAGTTTCCGCGGCTCACCCTGCCCGGCGCGGCGGTTTCGACCGGCGTGTACGCGAAGGAGCCGGCGGGGCGGGGAGCGCGGGCGGCGGCTCGTGCCGCCGCCGCAAGCGCGAGGGAGGGGCGCCGGCTCCAGTTCGCGGCCGGCCTCACCGATCCTCTCGTCTCCGACGCCCCGCCTCTCGATTCCGTTCCCGGCGTTTCCTACGCCTTCGCGAAGACCTTCCGCATCACCGACGCGCCGTTCATCGCCGACTTCGCCTACGGCTCGGGGCTTCTCTCGTATTCCGACCCCGCGCTCGTCGGCTTCATCGCGCTTCCGGTCGCCCTCGCCGCAGAAATCATGGCGGAAACGGCGCAGCGCGTCGTCCCCAACAGGCAACTCGCGGCGATCGAGGACTTCACGTGCCGGCGCCGCCTCTCTTTCTCGAAAGGCGAACTCCGCATCGCCGTGAAGGCGGAGCGCGTCTCGCCGGACGACCCGTCCACCGCCGCCGTCAAAGTCCAAATCCGCGCCGACACGCGCGACGCGGACTTCACGTGGCCGGCGATGGAAGCGGTATTCGTGTTCGCGAGCGAAAGGCTTCCGCCGACGCCGGTGCCCGGGCGCCCGCTCGCGCATCCGCGCACCGTCCACTGGTCGGGCCGCGACATCTACCCCTCGAGAATCGGCGCGGGACGGCGGCTCCGCGGCATAATGTTCGCCGAATCGTGGGCGGAGAACGGAATAGACTACACCGTCGCGGTGCCGTCGCGCTCCGACTGTCTTTCCTTCACGCAGCTGCCGCTCTGGACGGTCGATCCGCTCCTGCTCCACGTAATCACTTCGGGATTCCGCCTGTGGCGCAGCAACGACCGTTTCTCCGGCGCGTTCTCGTTCCCCTTCCGCTTCAGGCGGCTCGAACTGCGCGGCCCGACGCCGGCGGAGGGTTCGCGCCTCAACTGCTATCTGCGGCTGACCGGCGTGACGCCGTCTTCGCACGTCTGCGACATCATCGCAAGCGACGGGAACGGAAACATAGCCATGCAAATCGAGGGCTGGGAAGAGACGGCCGAACGCGTACCGCGCATCTACTGCGACATGGTGCTCCAGCCGGCCACGTGCTTCGTGAGCGAAAGCCTGCCGGGCGACTTCGCCGCCGACGCCGGCGACGCCGTCGCCACCGCTTTCATCGACGACATCCCCTACAGGATGTGCGAGCGCAACGAGGGACTCTGGCTGAAGATCCTCGGCGCCGTATCGCTCGGCGCCCTCGAGCGCGCCGACTTCGCCGGAATGAAAGGCTCCGCCGCGCGGCGCATAGAATGGCTGTTCGGCAGAATCGCCGCCAAGGAGGCCGTCAGGCGCTACCTGAAGGACCGCCGCCAGGCGAGATGGAGCTTCGCGGACGTGCAGATCCTGCCGGACGCAAACGGCAAACCGCAGGCCATGGGCGCATGGAGCGATAACATGTCGGAGCATCTCGACATAGCGATCGCGCACACATCGCAGTTCGCCGTCGCCGTGGCGGCGGCCAACCGCCGCGTCGGCGTGGACGTCGAATCGGTTTCGCGCAACCTGTCTGCCGAATTCGCTGCCGGGGTGTTCGCGCCGGACGAGATGGAGCTTGCGGCGGCGTCGGCGGAATCGTCGCGTGCGATGCTGCGCTTCTGGTGCGCCAAGGAGGCAGTCTCCAAGGCTCTCGGCACGGGAATCAGGTATCCGCCGCGCGAAATCCGCGTCGCCGGCTACGATTCGGCGACCGGCGCGGCGGAAGTCGCGCTGGAGAGGGAATGGCTCGCCGAATTCAAGAACCTGACCGGGGTGCGCATTCCGGTGTCCACGATGATTTTCCGCGACCACGCGCTCGCATTCTGCCTGCTCCATCCGTCGCGCGTCAAGCGGGAGGGCGAGGAATGAAGATGCGCCCCCTGCCGGAATACGCGTGCCCCTATTCCAGGCGCCTTGAGGAACGATGCCCCGAATTCGCGCTCCAGACGGCGGATCCGCCCGGCGAGGGAGCGCCCGCCGAAGTGTCGCTCGAAGAGGCAGATCCGTTCGGCGAACTGGGAGAAGCCTCGGTATGCCCGGGACTGAAGCAGCGTTTCCCGGACAGAGTGCTCGTGATGGCGGCGGACAAGTGCTTCATGAACTGCCGCCACTGCACGCGCCGCTGGATTCTCGGCAGGACCGAGACGGTGGATACGGCCGCGAAGCTCGCCGCGTGCGTCTCGTACGTCCGCAAAAGGCCGGAAGTGCGCGACGTTCTGGTTTCCGGCGGCGACCCGCTCACGCTGTGCGATTCGCGGCTGATGCGCATAGTCGATGCTTTCGCGGCGCTGGAGCAGGTTGACATCGTGAGGGTGTGCACCCGCGCGCCGTGCACCAATCCGGCGCGCGTCACGGAATCCCTCGCCGCGAAACTGGGCGCGAGCGGCAAGGTGTGGGTGAACACGCAGTTCAACTGCGCGGGCGAAGTCACGGAGGAGGCCAAGGCGGCGGCGGCGCGGCTCGTTTGCGCCGGAATACCTGTGTCGTGCCAGACGGTGCTACTCAAAGGCGTAAACGATTCGCCGGAGAAAATGCTCGCGCTGTTCAGGAAGTTGTCGGCCGCGCGGATACGCCCGTACTACGTCTTTCTATGCGATCCGGTGGCCGGCATAGACCGCTTCCGCGTGCCGCCGGCCCGCGCGCGCCGCATCGAGAAGGCCTGCGCCGAAGCCATCGGCGGGCTTTCGATGCCGCGCTTCGTCGTGGACGCCCCTGGCGCCAAGCGCAAGACGCCCGTGCTGGAATATCACCCGCGGGCGGGCGCGAGAAACGTGCGGTAGGCGGGATCGCCGGTCACGTCTTCGCAAACGTATCCTATCCCTTCGAGCACCTTGGCGAACTGCGACCGCTCCGCCGGCGGAACCTGGAATCCGGCCAGCACCCTGCCGTGGTCGTCGCCGTGGTTGCGGTAGTGGAACATAGAAATGTTCCAGCGCCCGCCTATGGCCGTGAGAAACTCCATCAGCGCCCCCGGCCGCTCGGGGAACTCGAAGCGGTAGGCGACTTCGTTCTTCGCGCAGGCCGGCCTTCCCCCTGCCATGTAGCGGACATGCTCCTTCGCGAGGGCGCTGTCGCTCAGATCGGTGCAGCCGTACCCCGCGCGCGCGAAAGCCGCCGCGAGCGTTTTGCGCTCCGCGGGCGTCTTCACCGATATTCCGGCGAACACGTGCGCGTCGCCGCCCTCTCCCATGCGGTAGTTGAACTCCGTCACGCTGCGCTTGCCGATGCGCCGCGCGAAGTCGCGGAAGCTTCCGGGGCGCTCGGGTATCGTCAGGTCGAACACCGCCTCGCGCCCTTCGCCGAGCTCCGCCTGCTCCGCCGCGAACCGAATCCTGTCGAAGTTCATATTGGCGCCAGATATGATGCAGGCGCACGTCTCGCCCTTCGACGCGTTCTTCTTCGCGCCCGCCAGCGCGAGCGCGCCGGCCGGCTCGCATATCGACCGCGTCGCCTCGAAGATGTCCTTGATCGCGGCGCACGTCTCCGCCGTCGTCACGCGCACTATGCCGTCGAGATATCTGCGGCATATCCTGAACGTCTCGTCCCCGGGCTTCTTCACGCACACGCCGTCCGCGAACAGCCCCGGATTGGCCACGCTTACGCGCCTGCCCGCGCGCAGAGAGCGCCACATGCAGTCGGAATCCTCCGGCTCCACGCCGATCACCTTGACGCCGGGCCTCACGTTTTTCACGTATATGCAGGTTCCTGCGGCCAGCCCGCCGCCGCCCACCGGGACGTATATCGCGGAAAGCGAACGCCCTGCCTGCTCGAGTATCTCCTTCGCCACCGTCGCCTGGCCGGCTATGACGTCCGGATCGTCGTAGGGCGGAATGAAGGTCTTGCCGGTGGCGGCCACTATGCGAGCGGCCTCCTCGGCGCAGTCGGAATAGCCGTCGCCGAACTGCACGATTTTCGCGCCCAGCGCCTTCACCGCCTCCACCTTGATCTCCGGCGTCGTCACCGGCATTACTATCAGCGCCTCGACGCCGAGCTTGCGCGCCGCGAGCGCCACGCCTTGCGCGTGGTTGCCGGCGGACGCCGCAACGACGCCCTTGCGCAGCGCCTCTTCCGGCAGCGAGCACATTTTCGCGTACGCGCCGCGCAGCTTGTAGCTGTGGACGCTCTGGAGGTCTTCGCGCTTCAGGAGGAAGCGGCAGCCGCGCCTGCGCGAAAGCGCCTCCGCCTCGTCAAGCGGCGTTACCGCCGCGACGTCGTACACCGGCGTGTCGAGGACGCGCCTTAGATATTCGCAGGAATCCATCTTTTTCATTCTTCTTCTTCGCGTTCCGCCGAAAAGTCCTCGTCCGGGTAGAGCTCCTTCGCGATCGAAGCGTATTCCTCGGAGCTGGGCATGAGTTTCACCGCGCGTTTGGCCATGCTTTTGCCGTAGCCCGCGGCCGTGGCGTCGTCGGGATAGAGCAGCTGCATGGTGAGCGCCACGCCGAGCATCGCTTCCGTCTGCTCCTTGAGATTCAGTTTCGGAGATCCGTTCTCGCGCCCGCCGGTTATGAACCTGTTGCACAGCTCGGCGAGGTTGGAATGGTAGTCGCGGTAGAACTGCTGCCAGGAGATTTTCCTCAGGGCGGACGCTCCGCCGCCGCGGCGGAGCGATATTTCCGAAGCGGTGGCGGAAACCGCCATCATGCCTTTCAGATTCGGAGCGGGCGCGCCGGACGCCAGCCGGCCGGCGCCCCGGGCGAACGTGTAGCCCTTCAGGTTGCGCATCAGGATCGTCTGCACGGAGGCCATCATGTCGATCTTCTTGATTTCACGCTTCAGGGCGTTGGCGCCCTCGCCGGTCGCCGTCTCGACCAGGGCCAGCTGGCGTTTCGCGCCGTTCCAGTCGAGCTGTCTGAAATTGCCGTTCTCGTTGATCGAAAGGAACTTGGCCTTGACCGCCGCGACTTCGCCGGCGGCCTTTTCCGCCTCGGCCTGCTCGGCGGCCTGCTCACGCGCCTTCTCCTCGGCTTCGCGTCTGGCCTTCTCCTCGGCGCGCTTCTTCTGCTGCGCCTCCTCGAACACGCGCCTCTTCGTTTTCTTTATCACGCGCTCGCCCTTGTCCTTCAGCGATCCCTTCGCCTTCTGCACCGTCGTCACGTCCGGCGACAGTTTCACGGCTTCGAACCGTCTGGACATTTCAGACGTCGCGGCGGCCGCGCGTTCCATGTCGGCCTTGGAGCGGCCCTCCGCGGCGGACGCTTCGTCGATGGCGGCGCACAGGTCGTTCACGCCCCTGCGCACGCGCAACGCGGCGGCCTGCGCCGCGTAGTTCCTTTCCCAGATTTCCCTTACGGCGTTGACGATCTCCGGCGCGTTGGGATCGGCCTTGTACGGTTTGGCGTCCTTCGGCGCGACGGCGGGCTTGGCGCCCTTCTCCATCGCCTTCTTCGCATCCGCGAGTTCGGCGGTCTCGGCCGGCTTGAGCGAATCTATGGCCTCCTTCGGAAACGCGCCTTCCATCACCTTGGCCGCGGCGACCTGAATCTCTTCGCATTCCTTGGCTATCGCGGCCGCCATCTCTTCGATCTGGCCGCCGAAGTGCTCGACCGTCTTGCGCGTCTCGGCGAGCGACTCCTTCGCCTTGCGCATGTTGTCCTCTATCAGCTCGCGCGCAGTCCGCTCCTCGGCGCTCTTCGACATCTTCACGTAGCCGAACAGCCCACCGACGACGAGCGCGATCGCGAGGACGATGCTTCCGGCGACTATGGCGACCTTCTTGCCGAGACCGCCGCCCTCTTCATCGTCTTCGCCGCCGTCCCCGGCCACCGCGGTCTCGGCAATGTTCGCGATCGCCTTGGTGTTGATTTTCAAAACCTTCCTGCCGTCACCGGCGGCGCCGGCGCCGCCGCCGAGACCGGACGTCATTACCTTCTTGAAGTCGGCCAGCAGCGCCTCGAAGCTCGGGTGGCGGTCCTTCGGGTCGAACTCGAGCATCTTCATCACGAGCGCGTCTATCTGCGGCGAAAGCCCCGGACGCACTTCGCTGGGCTTTGCCGGAACCGACTCGAACCTCTTGCGGACGACCGCGTTGGCGTCCTCGCCCTCGAACGGCGCCACGCCGCACAGCGCGTGGTACAGCGTGCCGCCGAGCGAATATATGTCGGCGCGGAAATCCACCTGCTCCTTGCGCACCTTCTCCGGCGCGATGTAGTACGGCGTGCCCCATATCTCGTTCGTGTCCTTCTGCATCGCGGCGAGGCCGAAATCGACGAGCTTGGCGTTCCCGTTGGCGTCGAGGAGTATGTTTTCGGGCTTGACGTCGCCATGGACGAGTCCGCTGTCGGACGCGCATCTGAGAGCCTGCGCGGTCTGCTCGCATATCTTCATCACGCGGGCGACGTCGGTCTCCGCGCCGGAGTTGCGCATCAGCTTGTCGAGCGAACCGCCGGCCACGAGTTCCATCGCGATGTACGGCATTCCGCCGGAGACGCCGAAGGAGTATATCTGGGCGATGTTCGGATGGATCAGCTTCGCGGCGGCCTGCGCCTCGCGCTTGAACTTGTCCACGAACTCGGCGTCGCTTCCGTACTCCTTGAGCATCACCTTGACCGCGACCTGCCGGTCGAGCATCTTGTCGCGGCCGAGATAGACGCCGCCCATGCCGCCGCGCCCGAGTTCCCTCTCGAGCAGGAATCCGCCGTTTTCGCCGAACGAACACGGAGTCGCTATCAATTGTTCTTCGCCCATGTTTCCACCCCCGTGGTTTTCTCTTTCCCCGTTTTGACTTTATTCTCCCGCAGAATCGGCAGAGCCTCCGGGCCGGCGCTACCGTATGCTTCCCCACCTCGGGTTGAACAGCGGCCAGAAGACGCACGCCCCCGTGCCCCTCATGTTCGCCTCGGGGACCGCGCCCCAGTATCTGCTGTCGAAGCTGTTGTCGGAATTGTCGCCGCAGGCGAAATACTCCCCCTCGCGCAGCGGGAGCGGCCCGGACATCGCGCCGGGCGAAGGAAGCGGCGTCTTCTCGCCGCGCGCGCCCTCGGCCGGCTTCACCGACTCCTCGAGCCGCCTGCCGTCTATGTAAACGTCCGGCGTCTTTATCTCGACCGTCTCGCCCGGCAGCGCCGTGAGTCTCTTTATGTAGTGGATGCCTTGGGCGAGCTTCGGGATGCCCGTCGTGGAGAAGACCATGACGTCGCCCCGCTTCGGCTTCCGGAAGTTCCAGAGCCACCTGTTCACGAAAATGAAATCGCCGGTGGTATCGTAGCCCGCAAACAGCCTCTGGCCTTTTCTGACGCGGATTTCGCCGGCGGGGCGGCCGTCGCCGCCGACGGCGCAGACCGTTTTCAGCCTGCCGTCCCGGGACGAAGGCACGGCCGCCAGCCGCAGCCCCGCCGCCTCCGGTCCGAAGTCCATCCGCGACAGCGCGTCTGTCGGCAGCGCCACGCCCCCGCTCGTCGCGCCGCCGCCGGACTGCACGAACACATTGAAACGCCCGTCGTCGCGGTCCTGCAGCAGTACGCGCCCGCCGAACGGCGCCGTCAGCTCCTTGTACTCCCGCCCCGTGGCGAGCCATTCGAGCCATTTCAGCGGCGTCTTCTGGAAAAGACCGGGATTCTCGCACGGCTCGACGTGGTTGCCGTACAGGGTCGGCTGCATCGATCCGGTCGGTATGTTGAACGGCTCATAGAAGTACGCACGGAACGCCATGGCCACCGATATGGCCACGACGAGCGTATCGAGCCATTCCTTGCCGAAATCCTGGAGTACTTCCTGACCCAGACGAACGGCCACGCTGTTGATACTCATGGCGAAGGCTTGCTTCAGGGTGATGTTGGCACCTGAGAAACGGCCATCAGCATTGGTGGGAGCCCAGGTGACCTCCTTGTCATGGTCCATCACCTTCATGGCGAAGTACTCGTCCTTGCGGGTGTCGCAAGGCGTGATGCCTTGGTTCATGGCCTCGGAATAGACGAAGAGCTTGAAGGTAGAGCCAGGCTGGCGCATGGCCGTTACCTTGTCGTATTTCCACGTCTTGAAGTCGATGTCGCCCACCCAGGCCTTGACATGTCCGGTCTGAGGTTCGATGGCCACGAAGCCACAATGCATGAAATGCTCCATATAACGGATGCTGTCCATAGACGACATTTCTTTCTCGACATATCCATTCTCATAATCGAAGAGTTTAACCTTATGGGGAAGATTGAGATAATAGAAAATGGAGTCTTGGTTGCCGTCGTACTTCTGGTTCAGCAATTTATAATAAGGTGTCTTCTTAGCCAAATCCTCGATGAAATGGGGAATTTCTACATGGCGTTCGTCTTGCCAGGGATTGACATTGCCCCAATGCTGATTGAAGGTCTTCTGCACCTGCTTCATCTGTTTGATGGCAGCTTCCTCAGCATAATGCTGCATGCGACTGTCGAGGGTGGTGTGAATCTTCAAACCTTCGGTATAATAAGCATAGGCACGGTCGTCGCCATAATACTCCTTACACCACGACTTCATCCAGTCGGCCACCGCTTCACGGAAGTAGTTGGCATTGCCGTCATAGACATTCTCCACACTATAGTCCAGCTTGATTTCCTTCTGCTGAAGGGCTTTGCACTCCTCAGGTGTGAGATGACCGTGGCGAAGCATGTTGTCGAGCACCACATTGCGACGACTGAGGGAATTCTTCGGATTGATGCGCGGATTATAATAGGTGGTGGCCTTGAGCAGTCCTACCAGAATGGCAGACTGGTCGGTGGTGAGATGCTTGGGAGTAGTGCCGAAATAGGTCTTGGCAGCGGTCTTGATGCCAAAGGCATTGGAACCGAAGTCAACGGTATTGGCATACATGGTCAATATCTCGTTCTTATCGAAATACCATTCCAACTTATAGGCGGTAATCCACTCCTTGCTCTTCATGATGAGCATCTTCAAGCCAGGAATATTGCCCAATAGTCCTGTTGAGTATTGCGTGCGGACACGGAAGAGGTTCTTGGCCAACTGCTGGGTGATGGTGGAAGCACCACGGGCATCACGATGCAAGACATAGTCTTTCAAAGCTGCTCCAAAAGCCTGATAGTCGATGCCATGATGGCGATAGAAACGCTCGTCCTCGGTGTCGATAAGGGCTTCCCAGAACTTCGGGCTGACATCGTCGTAGTCCACGGGCATGCGGTTCTCGCTGAAGAACTTGCCAATCACCTTGCCGTCGGCACTATAGATCTGTGAGGCCTCGGCAGGGTGGGTGTTCTTGACATCGCTCATGGAGGGCGACTTACCGAAAAGCCACAGGAAGTTGATGTCGACCATGATGAGATAGAGCAGGAATGCCACGACGAGCGAAGCGATAGCTGCACCTATCTTGACGTACCAGCGACGTCCCTGATAGAGTCCCTTATACCATTGCCATCCTTTCTGGAAGAATGTGCCAACCATTTCTAAGTAGTTATTCATAGTGCGAAATTAAATTCAGAATTTCTTGTTGTTGATGGGGATGAAACCATGTAACTTGTTCATCACGTTTATACCAAGTGAGTTGTTTGCGAGCATAACGACGGGTGTTGCCCTTGATGCGCTCTACCGCTTCAGCGAGGGGCCATCGTCCATCGAAGTAGTCGAACAGTTCTTTGTAGCCTACGGTGTTTAAGGCATTCGCTTCTCTATATGGAAGCATCGCCTTTGCTTCATCCAGAAGACCTTCTGCCATCATGTCGTCAACACGCTGGTTGATGCGTTGATAGAGTTCGTCGCGATCACGATTCAGTCCGATTTTGATAATCTGGAAAGGACGTTGCTTCTTGGCTTGTGTACGGAAAGAGGTGTAGGTCTTGCCCGTCTGGTAACAAATCTCGAGCGCATGGATGACGCGACGATGGTTCTGACGGTCTACCACCTCGTAGTGCTCGGGGTCAAGGCGACGAAGGTCTTCACAAAGGCTCTCCAATCCTTCTTCCTCGTAGCGACGTTTCATCTCGTTGCGAATATCATCGCGAACGGTCGGAATATCGTCGATGCCATTGCATACCGCATCAATATACATCATGCTTCCTCCCGAAAGAATTTGGATAGGAGATGTAGCGAACAATGTTTGAAGCAACTGCATGACTTCCTGTTCGTACATCGAAGCATTATAGTAGTCGTTGATGCTCTTGGTGCCTACGAAATAGTGGTGAACCTGCTGCATCTGCTCAACCGTCGGGGAGGCCGTGCCAATCCTCAGTTCTTGATAAATCTGACGTGAGTCAGCATTGATGATTGGTATGCCGTAGTGCTTGGCAATCTCAAGGGTTAGTGCCGTTTTGCCTACAGCGGTTGGGCCCGTGATGACGATGAGTTTGTTCAACTTAAACCGTAAAACTATTAACGGATGACTCCGCGCTTCGAATTTTCAATGAACGAGCAGATGTATTCCACCTCCTTACAGTCAGGATACTTGGCACGAGCCTCTGCAACACCATCTTTCAGGATGCCTTTGGCATAGATGATGCGATAGGCATCGTGAATAGCGTCGATGACCTCGTTGGGGAATCCGCGACGACGCAGACCGATGAGGTTGACACCCGCATAGCGGATAGGTTCCTTGCCAGCAATGACGTAGGGAGGAATATCCTGCGAGGTGCGACTGCCACCCTGGAACATGATGTAACCACCCACATGCAGGAACTGATGGAACAGGCAACAAGCTGAGATAATGGCATTGTCATCGACAATCACTTCACCGGCAAACTTCGTGGAATTGCCAATGATGCATCCATTGCCGATAACGCAGTCGTGACCGATGTGCATATTCTCCATCAGCAGATTGCCGTTGCCCACCACCGTCTTGCCTTTCGAGGCAGTACCACGGCTGATGGTGACATTCTCGCGG
>JAFNRY010000324.1 GCA_017385345.1 Kiritimatiellia bacterium | reverse complement strand
TATGTCCTCGAATCTGTGGAGCACGTGTCCGTGTGACGTGCGCCGCGGATCGTTGGCTTTCGAGATGCATTCCTTGAGAGTATGTATGTCAATGCACAGAAGTTAACACAATCCGCCGAAAATTAAAAGATAAAAATGCCGCCTTGCAAAAAAGTAAATGCTGTTGCCGTGCACAAACACCCCACTTTGTGTACATAAACACCCCACTTTGTGCATATATCCCTATAGGGAAAGCGAGGCAACCCTTGGACACGACGACGCGGGAGGGCGCGTGTCTTCATGCGGCGTAGCGGGAAAATTTCATGCGCTTTCTTGCTTGGGGAAAAGCGGCGGACGGTGCAAATACGAAAACCGCCGCCGCAGGCCTAATCGATTCAGGTGTTGCTGAAGAACTGGAACGAGGCGTAGGCGTCTTGTCCGTGTTCGGTGACGTCAAGTCCCTTGAGTTCGGTTTTCACCGAGACGCGGAGGATGCCGAGTTTCTTTAGCGTGAAGAAGATTGCCGCGCCTGTGCCGAACGCCCAGGCCGCGGTCGTGCCCGCGCCGAGCAGCTGGACGCCGAGAAACTTGAAGCCGCCGCCGTAGAAGAGGCCTGCGAGTTCGTTGCCGTAGCCGCAGGTTGTCGGTGCGGCGAAGAGGCCGACGGCGATCGTGCCCCACACGCCATTTACGCAGTGGACCGACACCGCCCCGACGGGGTCATCGATGTGGACGCGGTCGAGCGCGAACACGGAGAGGACCACAAGTACGCCGGCGACGAGTCCGATGACGATGGCGGCGTTGGCAGTCACGAGGTCGCACGGCGCGGTGATCGCCACGAGCCCCGCGAGCGAGCCGTTGAGCGCCATCGTGAGGTCGGGCTTGCCCATGATGATCCACGCCGTGACGAGCGCGGCGACGGTACCGGCACAGGCGGCGAGGTTCGTGGTCATCGCGACGCGCCCGATGGAGCCGACGCCCTGCGTGTAGCTGCCGGGGTTGAAGCCGAACCAGCCGATCCAGAGGAGGAATACGCCGAGCGTGCCAAGGACGAGCGAGTGGCCGGGAATCGGATTCGCCTTGCCGTCGTGGCGGTATTTGCCGATGCGGGGCCCCAACGCAATCGCGCCCGCGAGGGCAATCCAGCCGCCGACGGAGTGGACGACCGTGGAGCCGGCGAAGTCGTGGAAGCCGAGCTCCTCCAGCCATCCCTGCGACGCATCGCCTGCGAGTCCGCCCCACATCCAGTGTCCGCTCACAGGATAGACGAGGCACGAGATGAGGATCGAGTAGATGAGGTAGCTCTTGAACTCGATGCGCTCCGCGACCGCCCCCGAAACAATTGTCGCGGCCGTTGCGCAGAACATCGTCTGGAAGAAGAGGAACGTCCAGTCCCACGCGCCTTCTCCGTTGGATAGGATCGGCATGCCGAATCCGCCCCAGCCGAACAGGCCAGCGGCCTTTGTGGCGCCGAACATGAGCGCGGCGCCGAGGACGTAGAACGCGAGCGATCCGGCGGCGAAGTCCATGAGGTTCTTCATCATGATGTTCGCCGCGTTCTTGGCGCGCGTGAAGCCCGTCTCGACGAGCGCGAAGCCCGCCTGCATGGTGAACACGAGGATGCCCGCGATGAGCGTCCAGACGACGTTGAGGTTTGTTTGCACTTCAGGTGGAGTGATTTCAGGTGTCATTTTATAATTCCTTGCTTTGTTGATTTTTTGACGTGAGACAAGAGACGTCT
This sequence comes from Kiritimatiellia bacterium, assembly GCA_017385345.1. Taxonomy (GTDB): domain Bacteria; phylum Verrucomicrobiota; class Kiritimatiellia; order RFP12; family UBA1067; genus UBA1067. The sequence goes on along the minus strand of JAFNRY010000324.1, from coordinate 5,247 downwards.
GACGTGAATGGAAGCCTCGTCTCGCGTCTATCGTCTCACGTCTATCCGATCGCTGCCGGTCCCCGCTCGCCGGTTCGTATCCGCACGCACTCGTCCATTGGTAGGACGAATATCTTGCCGTCGCCGATGTCGCCCGTGCGCGCGCCCTCGACGATGGCATCGATTGTCTTCTCGATGTAGTCGTCGTTCACGGCGATCGCGAGGCGCATCTTCTTATGAAGCGTGACTTCCTCAACCGCGCCGCGGTAGAGATGCAGGTAACCTCCCTGCTTCCCGCATCCGAGCGCATTGGTGACGGACATCTTGTAGATCTCGCGGGCGAACAACGCCTGCTTGACGGCATTCAGCCGCTCCGGCTGAATGTAGGCTATGATCAGTTTCATCTTTTCTCTTCCTTGACACCGCGTCCATCGCGGCGACGCAACGCCATTAGCACAGGCCGTGCCAACGCGAGAACGCGGGTGGAAACCCGCACGTCCTTACGCCAGGCGTAAAAACTGGCTTGGCAATGTTACAACGCATACGCCGCAGTGTTACTGGCGCAAGGGCTTGTAAGGCGGGATGAACGATCTTTACATGCAGTGTAAGAATCGAAGGGCTTATTTCCCTAAAAGGCGTTGGCATGGCGTGTGCTTCAAGGCTGGCGGGTTAGACCCCGGAAAGGAAAACGCAACATGACGGAAGAGACAAAGAACGCGACGCACTTCGGCGAAGACGTGTTCGGCGACGAGGCGATACGAACCTACCTGAGCAAGGAGACGGCGAAGAAGCTTCAGGCCACGATTCAGGAAGGCAAGCCGCTCGACCCGTCCATCGCGGGCGAGGTGGCGCACGGTATTCGCCACTGGGCGATGGATCGCGGCGCGACGCACTACACGCACTGGTTCCTGCCGATGACCGGCTCCACCGCCGAGAAGCACGATTCTTTCCTTGAAATAAAGGACGGAGAGCCGATCATGCAGTTCAGCGGCAAGAACCTGATCGTTGGCGAACCCGACGCCTCAAGTTTCCCGTCGGGCGGCATCCGCTCGACCTTCGAGGCGCGCGGCTACACGGCATGGGATCCCACGAGCCCCGCGTTCATCAAGCGGCACTCCAACGGCGCGACGCTCTGCATCCCGACCGCGTTCTGCGCCTATACGGGCGAAGCGCTCGACAAGAAAACGCCGCTGCTGCGCTCAATGCAGGCTCTTGATAGATCGGTGAAGAAGTTGATGCGGCTTTTTGCGCGTCCCGATGCGCATGTCGGATGTACTCTTGGCGCGGAGCAAGAGTACTTTCTGATAGATAAGGAATATTGGAAGAAGCGCCCCGACCTTGTGCTGACGGGGCGCACGCTCTTCGGCGCGCCGTCCGCGAAGGGTCAGCAGCTCGAAGACCATTACTTCGGCACGATCCCCGACCGCGTGCTTTCCTTCATGAACGACGTGGAGCGCGAACTGTGGAAGCTCGGCATTCCCGCGAAGACGCGCCACAACGAGGTCGCGCCCGCGCAGTTCGAGCTTGCGCCGCAGTTTGAGGAACTGAACCTCGCAAGCGATCACAACATGATCGTGATGGACACGCTGCGCAACGTCGCGGAGAAACACGGTCTCAAGTGCCTTCTCCACGAAAAGCCCTACGCCGGCGTGAACGGTTCCGGCAAGCACAACAACTGGTCCGTCGCCTACGGCGGCAGGAACCTGCTCGACCCCGGCAGCGATCCCCACGAAAACGCCGTGTTCCTCACGATGCTCGTCGCGGTGATTGAAGCAGTGGACAAACACGCCGACCTGCTTCGCGCCTCGGTTGCCGGCGCTGGAAACGACCATCGTCTCGGCGCGAACGAGGCTCCGCCCGCCGTCATATCCATCTACGTGGGAGACCAGCTTGCGGAAGTTCTCGACGCCCTTGAATCGGGCGGAACGCGCTCGCGGGCATCGGTGAAGACGATGAAAGTCGGCGTAGATACCCTGCCGACGATTCCGAAGGATGCCACGGACCGTAACCGCACGTCTCCCTTCGCGTTCACCGGCAACAAGTTCGAATTCCGCGCTCCCGGTTCGAGTGTGTGTTGTTCAGGCCCGATGACGGTCCTCAACACCATCGTCGCCGAAGCGGTGGACCGCATAGCCGGCGAGCTCGAGGCGAGCGGCACTGCGGGGAAGGCGAAGCCCGGCGAACACACCGCAGCCTTCCATGAGGCGCTTCAGAATATCCTGCAATCTTCTCTCAAGGCGCACAAGCGCGTCGTGTTCAACGGCAACGGCTACGAGGCCGAATGGCCCAGAGAGGCGGCGAACCGCGGTCTGTCGAACGCGCCGGACACGCCTTCGGCGCTTGCTGCGCTTGCCGATGCGGACAACGCCGCGCTTTTCGAGAAATACGGCGTGATGACGAAGCGCGAACTCGCGAGCCGGCACGAGATATTTCTCGAAGAATACGCGAAGAAAGTCCGTATCGAAGGCGAGTGCGCGCGCGACATCGCCTCCGAACTTATCCTGCCCGCGGTGAAGGCGGAATACCTGGAGACGGCGCAGGCGTGCGAGGCGGCCAACAGCGTGGGCGTCGCGTCCGGAACCGCCGCCTTCCGCGAGGAGCTCGTCGAGCTCGGCACGGGGCTCGATACGCTGAAGGCCGGCATCGCGAAACTCGACGACGCATTGCTGCGCTCGAACAGCGCCGACACGCTCGCCGCAATGCAAGCGCTGCGCACGGCCGCCGATTCGCTGGAAAGGAAGGTCGCGGCATCGCGTTGGCCGCTTCCGAAATACCGCGACATGCTCTTCATCTACTGAAAGCCATGTCCGACGACATGAAGCACGAATGCGCGGTTGCGATGGCGGTCTTGAGAAAGCCGCCGTCCGCCGCAGGCGACTGCGGCGGAACGATGCTTTCGCTCCTTCTGGAAAAACAGCACAACCGGGGGCAGGACGGCGCGGGCGCGGCAATCCTCAGCGCCAAACCTGCGCCCGGATCGCCGCCTTTCCAGATATTCAAGTCGGCATCGTCCACGCCGCTTGCCGACATTCTCGGAATGATCGGCAGGAGAGTGGCTGTGCCGGCGCGAATATTCCTCGGGCATTTGCGGTACGCAACCTTTGGGAGGAACGACGTGGCGTTCTGCCATCCGTTCGTCCATGAATCGAGCGAACTGGCCCACACTTTGCTGCTTGCGGGAAACTTCAACCTCACGAACGCGGCGACGCTCTTCGCCAACTACAGCCGGCACGGCTCGTTCCCGACGAGCAAGGCCGACGGATATCTTGTGACCGAACTGGTGGCGCACGAACTGGAGCGCGGCGCGGGCATCGTCGCCGCTCTGCGCACGGCGCTGAAGAACGCCGACGGCGCGTGGACGCTCTGCGGCGCGACAGGAGACGGCTGGGCGTTCGCAACGCGCGATCCGCACGGCATCCGCCCCGGCTTCTACTACGTCAGCGACGAGGTTGTTGCCGTGGCAAGCGAACGCCCCGCAATCCAGGCCGCCTTCGACGTGCCGCCGGAGGACGTGAAGGAGCTACCGCCCGGAGAGGCGCTGGTCGTTTCGCCGGAGGGTGAAGTCCAGATGGCCGAACTCGGTGCGGCCGTCAAACCCCAGCCCCGCCACTGCTCCTTCGAGCGCATCTACTTCTCGCGCGCCAACGATCGCGACATACACCGTGAACGCAAGGCGCTCGGAGCGGCGCTTCTGCCGGGAATCCTCAAGGCGGCGGAGGCTCCGCTCGAAAGCATCTTTTTCAGCTACATACCGAACTCCGCCCGTATCGCATTCCATGGATTGCTTGAACGGCTTTTCGAGGAATACGGGAAAATACGTTTCGGCGAAATCGCCGTCAAGGACGCGAAGTTCCGGACGTTCATCGCCGACGCGGCGGCGCGGCGCGAATTCTACAAGCATGTCTACGACGTCACCTACGGGCTTGTCGGCGCGGGCGACACGCTCGTCGTGCTGGACGATTCCATAGTCCGCGGCAACACCATGAAGAACGCGATCCTGCCGATGCTCGACCGGCTTGGACCGAAGCGCATAGTCATTGCATCCTCCGCCCCGCCGATACGCTACCCCGACTGCTACGGCATAGACATGTCGACCTTGGGCGAGCTTGTCGCTTTCCGCGCGCTCGTGAACCTGCTCGGCAGCGACGCCGTGCGCGAACTGCGCCAGACGCCGCTCCATGAACTTTACGCGCGTTTTACCGATGGCGAGCATAATGCAGAAATCGCGCGGCTTCTGACGCCGCCCGGCATGAAGGCGGAGGTGAAAATTGTATTTCAGACAGTGGAAGACTTGCACAAGTGCCTTGGATACGCCGCCGGCGATTGGTATTTCACGGGTGACTATCCCACGCCGGGCGGTCGCCGCGTTTTACGCAGGGCGATCGGAAACTATTTGGGGAAAAGAAGCGAAAGGTCGTATTGAATGGATTGGGAAGCGAAATGGGAAGCTGAGCGGGAGCGGAAGGCGTTTCTCGCGCTGGATGACGGAACGGTGTTTCGCGGCGTCGCATTCGGCGCGAAAAAGGACGCGCTCGGCGAAGTCGTGTTCAATACCGGCATGAGCGGCTATCAGGAGATTCTCACCGATCCCTCTTACGCCGGGCAGTTTGTCGTCCTCACCACCGCCGAAACCGGCAATTACGGAATCAACGGCGCGGACGTCGAAAGCCGCGCCTTGTTTTTGTCCGGCCTTGTGATTGGAGACTTGACGGAGCCGAGCAACTGGCGCAGCGAGCAGAACCTCGACGAATACCTAAAAGAAAGCGGTGTTCCGGGAATATACGGAGTCGATACGCGCGCGCTTGCGGTCCACATACGCAATCATGGAAACAGAAAGGCGTATTTGAGGGTCGCCGATACGAAAATCCAGGGGAGCCCCGGCGGTCCCGAAGATCCGGAGATCCGGGCTGTCGCCCTTGCGCGCGAATGGGAGGGACTTGACGGACAAGACTACGCCACGAAGGTGACTTGCGCGGAGAGATACCGCGTTGAAAGCGGTGTCGCCGGCGCTCCGCACGTGGTTTGCTGGGATTTTGGCGTGAAAACCAACATTCTTCGCTCGCTCGCAGCCGGGGCCGACGTGACGGTAGTTCCCGCGCAGACTACGGCGGACGAAGTGCTTGCGCTCAATTCGGACGGTGTGTTCCTCTCGAACGGTCCGGCCGATCCCGCCGCAGTCGCCTACGCCGTCGAAAACATCCGACATCTGCTTGGCAAAGTGCCGATGATGGGCATATGCCTGGGGAGAACTGCGACCAGATGTTCAAT
>JAFNRY010000323.1 GCA_017385345.1 Kiritimatiellia bacterium | reverse complement strand
GCGGATGATCAGCGGATAGCCGAGTTTCGCGGCGCAATCGAGCGCGCCTTCGAGATTGCTCGCCGTCATCGACTCCGGCATGGGTATGCCGAGCTCGTCCATTGTAGAATGAAAGAGTTCGCGGTCTTCGGCGTCGTCAATGGAATCGACGGAGGTTCCGAGGATGCGGCAACCAGCCTCCTGCAGCCCGCGCGCGATGTTCAATGGCGTCTGCCCGCCGAACTGCACGATTATGCCTTCCGGCTTCTCGCTCTCGTATATCTGGAGCACGTCTTCGACCGTCACCGGCTCGAAATACAGTTTGTCGGACGTATCGTAGTCGGTGGAGACCGTCTCGGGGTTGCAATTGACGATGATCGTCTCGTAGCCCATTTCGCGCATGGCCATCGCCGCGTGGCAGCAGCAGTAGTCGAACTCTATGCCCTGGCCTATCCTGTTCGGGCCGCCGCCGAGTATCATCACCTTCTTGCGCCCGTCCGTCGCCGGGACTTCGTTCGTCCTGCCGTTGTAGCTCGAATAGTAGTATTCCTTGCCTTCGACGCCGGAAACGGGTACCGCGTGCCACGTCTCCGTGCAGCCTACGGTCTTGCGCCTATCGCGGATGCGCTTTTCGGTTATGCCGAGCAGTTGCGCGAGATATTTGTCCGAAAATCCATCCTTTTTCGCTTTCACGAGCAGGGCGTCCGGTATCGGGAGCGCTTCGCCTTCCGGGGCCGAATCGTCGCGGTAGGACAGTATCTCTTCCTCCTCCTCGACAAGTTCGCGCATCTGCTGGACGAACCAGGCCTTCACGCCGCAGACCTTGAATATCTGCTCGTCGGTCGCGCCCTTGCGCAGCGCCTCGTACATCTGGAAGTGGCGCTCGGAATTGGGCGTCGAAAGCATCTTGAGCAGTTCGTCAAGGCTCTTTTCGTGGAAATCCTTCGCGAAGCCGAGGCCTGAGCGGCCGCGCTCGAGCGCGCGTATCGCCTTCTGCAGCGTCTCCTTGTACGTCTTGCCGATGCTCATCACTTCGCCGACGGCCTTCATCTGAGTGCCGAGCCTGTCCTCCACGCCGCGGAACTTCTCGAACGCCCAGCGCGCGAACTTCAGAACGACGTAGTCTCCGGACGGCGTGTATTTCTCGAGCGTTCCGTCCCTCCAGTACGGTATCTCGTCCATCGTCATGCCGGCCGCGAGTTTGGCCGAGACGAGCGCGATCGGGAAGCCCGTGGCCTTGGACGCGAGCGCGGAAGACCGCGACGTGCGCGGGTTGATCTCTATGATGACCACGCGCCCGGTCTTAGGATCGTGCGCGAACTGTACGTTCGTGCCGCCGATGACCCCGATCGATTCGACGATTTTGAAAGCGTCGCGCTGGAGCCTTTCCTGCAGCTCCTTGGATATGGTGAGGAACGGCGCGGCGCAGAAGCTGTCGCCCGTGTGCACGCCGACCGCGTCGATGTTCTCGATGAAGCACACCGCGATCATCTGGTTCTTGGAGTCGCGAACGACCTCTACCTCGAGCTCCTCCCAGTCGAGAATGCTTTCCTCGATCAGGCACTGGTGGGTCAGCGACGCGTCGAGACCCCTCGCGCAGATCGTGCGCAGCTCTTCGACATTGTAGCAAAAGCCGCCGCCGGCGCCGCCCATGGTGTACGCCGGCCTTACGACCACTGGATAGCCGATCTCGCGATCGACGAGCTCCACGGCCGCCTCCACGCTGTGCACGATTCCGGAGCGGGGCGTCTCGATGCCGAGCTTCTGCATCGTCTCCTTGAACACTTCGCGGTCTTCGCCGCGCTCGATGGCGTCGAGATTCACGCCTATCACCTTCACGCCGTACTTGTCGAGTATTCCCTTTTTCGCAAGGGTCATCGAAAGATTCAGCCCCGTCTGCCCTCCGAGATTCGGAAGTATCGCATCCGGCCGCTCCTTTTCGATGATCTGCTCGAGGCGCTTCTCGTTGAGCGGCTCGATGTAGGTCGCGTCCGCCATCGCCGGGTCGGTCATTATCGTCGCGGGGTTGGAGTTCACCAGCACCACCTTGTAGCCGCAGGCTCTCAACGCCTTGCACGCCTGGGTGCCGGAATAGTCGAACTCGCAAGCCTGGCCGATTACTATCGGACCCGAACCGATGATTAGCACCTTGTTTACGTCGCTACGCTTCATTTCTCTTCGCTTTCCGGCCGGTCGGCCTTTGTCCGGGCGCATATTATACCAAAAG
>JAFNRY010000322.1 GCA_017385345.1 Kiritimatiellia bacterium | reverse complement strand
GTTCAAAGCGTTTGTCTCGAACGGAACGAAAACCGCCGCGAAGACGGTGAAACTCGAAGGGCTTTGCACCGGCGGCGTTTTCTACGGCACCGCTTTCGTCAAAGGCGCCGGCTCCGCCCCATTCACAGCTTCCACCCCGTAGAGCCAGCTTGGGATCGGCATTATACCATTGCTCCGTCGCGGATTTCAAGTTCCGCGGCATTTCTCGAGTTTCATTTTGACGGATCTTGACATGGATGGAGTTTGGGCGTTTTTTAATTTGGCTCCTCGAAAAGCAGGGAAAGCGCAACAACCGTCCGTCATGAAAACACAAATGGAACGGGCATCTTGCCCGTTGCACCCAAACCTGCGCATTCTGCACGATCGATTGAAACAAACCTTATAAGGCGGTTGCTCATGGCTGCCTTCCAAAAAGAATTCTTCTGATAGTGAAAAACAAGCCTCGCTCCGATAGGCAATGAAAGGCATTGGCGACCCTCTCGCCAAAAGGATATCTGAGGATTGGCGCAAGTTCCTTTCGCGCATCATCATCCATTTCCACCTTTTCTGCCAGCCGCCTGACGTTCAACTTGTATATGCGTCGACGCGCGCGGAGCGCGTTGCGAACGGCCCGATTCCAGAAGTCTCGTGAAAGCAGATCGCAGACATCGCGATAGCATGCGAGATAGCCATGCAGGTGGCGCATTGTCGGTTCCGACGTAGTCGTACTGTTCGCATGGATTTTACGCATATAGAGACGCCACGGACGATGGCTCGTCCGCTTTGCCGCGAGAAGGACGCGCGTCATGAAGATATTGTCTTCGTAGAAAATACGCTCGTCGGGGAAGCGGATGGCATTTTCATCCAGAAATCGCCGGCGTAGCAGCACGAGGTACGGGCTTACAGTATATTCCCGGTTTTTGATAAAAACGGAAAGCAGTTCCCACCCGGTCACGACGGACGAATAGTCGCGGCGGCGGATGTAGTTTTCGACATTGACTGCCGATGGCGACGCGGCGACCCCTTCATCTATTCGGGTTTCCGCATCGAAGAAAAGCGCGTCAAGATGATCTGCGTCTACAACAGCGACAAGCCGTTCCAGTGCATTCGGCATAGCGAGTTCGTCGTCCGCATCCATGAAATATACATACTCGCCGTGGGTTTGCGCCATGCCGCGATTCCTCGCCGCGCCTTGACCTGCATTCTGCTGCACTACGATCTTAAGCCGGAAATCTCTGGCCGCGTATTCCGACAAAATCTCATTGCTGCCGTCTGTGGAGCCATCGTCAACACAAATGATTTCCATATTCCGTATTGACTGCATCAACAACGAATCAAGGCACGCACGGAGATATTGCGCGGAATTATATACGGGAATTACTACGGAAAGCATATTGGAAAACATCCTACATATCCGTCCGGATGCGAGGACTGCCGCAGGCAAACCGTTGCCGATGCACTGGCTGTAGACCCGCCAGCGTCCTGTCACCTGTATTGATCATGGAATTTGGATACATTGCGCCAACAACAATTATTCCATTCACAAACCTTCACCTCCATGTTTACATCCAAACACGCGACGCAATGTAAACCAGAAGCCGTTTTCCTGAAAACAAGCGCGCGACCTTCTCCAAACCCCGACCGCATCCGCTCCGTCAATCAAAGCGACAAGAGCATTCCAGTCGCCTGGACTCATATCACGCCGTGCGAAGCGCCCTGCCTGGAAATCAGCTGCGTAACGCCTCCGCAGCGCCGCCTTTGCCTGCCGGCGCGCCGCGCCGGACATCCGTTCCGATGATGCCAGCTCTGCCTTGAATCGCGCGATCCGCAAAAAAGGAAGAAAATGCACGATACGAGCCTCGTCAATCTGCGGAAAAAGGTTGCCGGCGAGGTAATCGTATTCAAGGCCGAGAATTTCCAGAGCATCCTGGCGATAGGTCGATGCATTGGCGTTGCCGCGTCTATAGTGATACAACGGACGTGAAATATAACTGCAGCGTTTGGCCTGCAAAATCGCGGCAAGGTGCAGTCCCGTATCCTGAAAGGCCGCGCCTTGCGATTCGTTGTACCGGAATCCGATGCCTTCCATAAACGATCTCCTGTAGAGCCCCGCCCATGTCGAGGGAAATGTCGTCACGAGCGCCGGACAGTTTACAGGATCGACAATGGTGCCGTACAGCGCAGATGCCTTAATCCCCTCTAATATGCGAACACGCCGTTCTTCAAGCGACGCCCCTTCTCCAGAAAATACAAATATATCCGACTTCACATAATCAAGGAAATCTCTATCAGCGCGCTCAAGCAATGACGCGATCATATCCGGCTCGATCCAGTCGTCAGGCTCGACGATTCCAATATACTCGCCTTTCGCTTGGCTCAACCCCAAATTCATTTGCGCGCCATAACTTTTCACCGTGGATTCCACCAGGCGGAAGCGCCGGTCGCTATGGGCGAACGCAGTTATAATCTTCTTCGTGCCGTCGGTAGAACCGGCATCGATACAAATAACCTCAAAGCTGCTTTCAGTCTGGCATGATACGCTCTCAAGCGCCGCAGTAATGTACTCCGCGGCATCTAACGACGGTACGAGAATCGAAACCCGCGGAGTCACAGCACTTCGCCGCTTCCATAACGGACGACTACCCATCCAAATGGCAATAAGACATTTACCCTCCTGCGAAAACC